>NZ_JBHWJL010000079.1:0-19157 GCF_042731495.1 Streptomyces sp. NPDC059853 | reverse complement strand
GGCCGCCGTTGACGCGTTCCCGCTCGGCGCCCGCCGCGAGGCACCGCCCGCCGCTCACCTCCAGGCCCGGCTCGCCCGGGCCGGTCCCGAGGCCGCCGGACGGTCCCGCTCCCCCTTGCCGTCCTTGCCGCCCTTGCCGTCCTCCGCCGCCTTCCCCTCGCCCGCCCCGGCGGGCTTCTCCCCGCCGCCGCCCCCGGACCCCGGTGGCCCGTCACCGTCCGGCACCGCCTCCTCCCGTGCCTCCCCGGCCGCCTCCTCCACCAGCGGCGAGGCGTTCCCGGCCTCGGTCGGCCCGGCGCCGGGCGCCTCGGTGTCGGGGTCCACGCTCAGGCAGCCGGTGAGCGTCAGCGCGATGAGCGGGACCAGGGCGACGGGGACGGACGGACGCACGGCGGCGCTCCTCGGGGTGCGGCGGCGATGGGCGACCTGCCCAACGGCCGTCGCGGCCCCCGGGTCACGGACAATGGGGGTGTGCTGAAGATGACACGCGAGTCATTCGAGGAACTGGTGAGCGAAGCGCTGGATCAGGTCCCGCCCGAGCTGGCCCGTCTGATGGACAACGTCGCCGTCTTCGTCGAGGACGAACCCGACCCCTCGGACCCCGAACTCCTGGGCCTGTACGAGGGAACGCCGCTCACCGAACGCGGCGAGTGGTACGCGGGGGTGCTGCCGGACCGCATCCTGATCTACATGGGTCCGACCCTGCGGTACTGCGAGACGGCGCAGGAGGTGGTGCACGAGGTGACGGTGACGGTGGTCCACGAGATCGCCCACCACTTCGGCATCGAGGAGGAGCGGCTGCACGAGCTGGGCTGGGGGTGAGCGCACCGTGTTGGTGATCCGTTCCACCATCACCTATGCTTCTGGCGTTCACCCCTCACCCGCGTGTGTGGTGTGACATGAGGCCCTCATCGTCTAGTGGCCCAGGACGCCGCCCTTTCAAGGCGGTAGCACGGGTTCGAATCCCGTTGGGGGCACCACCCGAAGCCATCCGCAGCATTCTGCCTGTGGGTGGCTCTTTGGCTTTTCGGACCAGGAAGTGATGCCCGGTGACCTCCAAGCCCCTCATGGTGCTCAACGGCCCCAACCTCAACCTGCTGGGCCGGCGCGAGCCCGAGATCTACGGCACGGACACCCTCGCGGACGTGGTCAGGCTGTGCGAGAGCGCCGCCGCCCCGTACGGGGTCACGATCGACGCCCGGCAGAGCAACCACGAGGGACAGCTGATCGACTGGATCCAGGAGGCACGCGAGCACCACGCGGGCATCGTGATCAACCCCGCCGCGTACTCCCACACCTCGGTCGGCCTGCTGGACGCGCTCAGCGCGTGCGACGGGCTGCCGGTGGCCGAGGTGCATCTGTCCAACATCCACCGCAGGGAGGCGTTCCGGCACCACTCGTACGTGTCGGCCGCCGCGTCCGCCGGGGTGATCGTGGGCTGCGGCGTCCAGGGGTACGCGTTCGCGGTGGAGCGGGTCTGCGGCCTGCTGAAAACCCCGCTCAGCAGGCCCTCCGCACCGTGATACGCTTCTTGAGCGACATCGGGGAAAGCCGGTCGCAGACACCAGGTCCTGTAGAGCAGTTTGGAGTGCTCGCCACCCTGTCAAGGTGGAGGCCGCGGGTTCAAATCCCGTCAGGACCGCTTCGGCTGGGTAGCTCAGTTGGTACGAGCGTCCGCCTGAAAAGCGGAAGGTCGCCGGTTCGACCCCGGCCCCAGCCACCTTCCTTCAGCAGTGAAAAGGCCCAGCGGCTTCCGCCGCCAGGGCCTTTTTCGCGTGTCCGGGTGCCGCGTGGGGTGCCCCGCCGTCCCGCATACTTCGGGTGCCGATATATCCTCGCGCCATGACGCGACAGAAGCCGCCCATGACGGAGCCGCAGTACTTCATCCTCGCCGCGCTCCAGGACGGGCCGTTGCACGGGTACGGCATCATCAAGGCCGCCGGGGAGGCCACCGGCGGGCGGCTCCGGCTCGCCGTCGGGACGCTCTACGGCGCGCTGGAACGGCTGGAGAAGGCCGGTCTGGTGGCGGCCGGTCACGAGGAGATCGTGGACGGGCGGGCCCGGCGCTACTACCGGCTCACCGAGGAGGGCGGCGCGGCGCTCCGCCGGGAGGCGCTGCGGATGCAGCAGGCCGCGGCCGTCGTCATCGGGCCGGCGGGCGGCACCACAGTGGCCTGGGCATGAACCGTCTGCTGCTCGCCGCCTTCCCCGCCGCCCACCGCGCCCGGCACGGGGACGAACTGCTGGCCGCACTGGCCGAGTCGTACCCCGGCCGGTCCTGGCCGCCGCCCCGGGAGGTCGCCGCGCTGGCGCGCGCCGGGGTGCAGGTCCGGGCCCGGGCCGCGGCCGAGGACACCGCCCGGCCCGGGTGGCTGGACGGGGTGCACATGGCGGCGCTGGTGCTGGCCGCGCTGGCGCTCGTGCCGTACCTCCAGGACGTGTGGCACTGGGCGCTGCGCATCGACCCGGGCGAGCACGCCATCGGCTTCGCCTTCGCCGGCTGGTACCCGTGGGCGGAGGGCCCGGGGACGGCGACCCGGCTGCTGCCGTACGGGCTGCTGCCGCTGATCGCGCTGGCCGCCCTGCTGCGCGGCAGGCCGTGGATCGCGCTCCCGGCGGTGGGGGCGATGCTGTACGCCGGTGCCACGCTGGGCAGTTCGCCGCTCTTCGGCGAGGAGGGGATGCGGGGTCCCGGCTACTACGGGCTCGGTGCTCCGCTGACCGCCGGTGACCTGGTGCTGTCCGGCACGCTGTTCGCGGCCTGCGCCGTGCTGGCGCTGTGCCGTCCGGGCCGGCTGCGGCGGTACTCCCCGCGCTGGCTGGTGCCGGTCATCCTGGCGATGGCGGTGGCGGGGAGCCTGCACCTCACGTCCGGCGGGCCGCTCTTCCAGCGCGGCCAGTTCGCGCTGGAGGTCGCCGCGCTGCTCGCCGCGTGGGTGGCGACGGCCGCCACCGGGGACCACCGGTGGCTGATCCCGGTGGCGGCGTTCGCCTTCGTGCGGACCCGGGCGGTCGTCGTCCAGCCGGACTGGCTCGTGCAGTCGCTGCCCGGGCTGGTCGTCCTGCTGCTGCTGATCATGCCGCTCCCGGCCCTGGCGATCGCCGCCCGGCGCCGGCAGGAGCGGGCCCTGCCCGGATAGAGCCGAGAGAACACGATGACCCTGCACCACACCTCCGCCGCCCCGTCCCCGGCCCGCCCCGCGCGCGGCCGGCGCCCCGGGGCGGGCGCGCTCTACCTGCTCGGGTTCGCGGCGCTGTATCTGCTGACCGTCCGCACCCCGTTCGGGCAGCGCGCGGAGAACGGCCTGATCAACGAGAACGGGGCCGGGCCCGCCTGGATGTACGACTGGTCGGGGGTGGCGTACGGCTCGTGGGCGCTGCCGCCGCTGGAGGACACCGCGCTGCCCACCCTGTTCGCGGGCCTGGCCGTCCTGGCGGCCGTCACGGTGGTCCGGCGGTGCTGGTGGCGCGGGGGTGCGGCGGCCGGGGTGGTGGTCGGCACGCTGGCGGCCACGGAGGTGTGCGCGCGGGTGCTGCCGCGCCCCGATCTGGTGGACGCGCACGTGATGCTGCTCGATCCGAGCTTCCCCAGCGGGCACGCGGCGGTCCCCGCCGCACTGGCCGCCGGGGCCGCCCTGGTGGTGTCGGCGCGGGTACGGCCGTGGGTGCTGACGGCCGGGCTGCTGTGGTGCGCCGTCACCGCCGCCACCGTGCAGGCGACGTACCACCACCGGCCCGGCGATGTCCTGGGGGCGGCGCTGCTGGCGTGTGTCTGCTACCGCCTCGCGGTCCGGCTGCTGCCCCGGGATCCGGCGCAGCGGACGCAGGAGCCGCGCCGGTGGCCCGCGGTGGCCGCGCTCGCCCCGGCGGCGGCCGGTGCGCTGGTGGCCGGGGCGCGCAGCGACTCGCTCCTCCAGTCGCTGGTCTTCGCGGCGGCGGCCTTCGGGTGCGCGCTGCTGCTGTGGTCCGCCGTCCGGCGTGACCCCTGAGACACGGCCCCGCTGTCAGCGGCCGCCCGGGTGGCGGCGGCGCCAGATCCAGAAGATCGCCGCGGAGACCGTCGCCCAGGCCAGCAGGACCAGATAGGGCTGGAGGTGCTGGTGGCCGGAGAAGTACACGGCGTTGTGCAGGGCGTTCACCGAGGCGCCCGGGGGCAGCCAGCGGCCGATCAGCCCCAGCGGTGAGGGGAGGAGGGGCCAGGAGACGGGGCCGCCGGAGGCCGGGTTGCCGAGGAGGACCAGCAGGCCCCAGGTGGGCAGCAGGGCCCAGCGGCCGAAGAAGGTGTTGAAGACGGTGAAGACCATGCCGGCGGTGAACATCGTCAGCATCAGCTGCGGCCAGGAGATCAGCGGCAGCGGCACCGCGTCCAGGATCCAGTCGACGGTGGCGCACAGCAGGAAGCCGCCCAGGGCGGAGTAGCCGGCGACCACGACGATCCGTTCGCCCGGGGTGAGCCGGGGGGCGTGGACGCTGAGCTGGATGGTGCCGAGGAAGCCGACGATCACGGCGGCCAGGGTGATGTAGAAGAGCGCGAGGCCGCGCGGGTCGCCGGAGTGCAGGGGGGTGAGGTCGGTGAGGGTGACCGGGACGCCGAGGGCCTGGCCGGCCGCGGGGCCCGCCGTCTTCAGCAGTTCCGCCACCGAGGCGCCGGAGGCGCTGGTCACCGCGAGGGCGATGCCTCCGTCCTGCTCGCGCACCACCGCGAAGACCTGCTGGCGCTCCACGGCGTCCACAGCCTGTGGATAATCCGGGTACGTGCGCACCCGCAGCGTGGTGTGCAGCCCTTTCTCCAGGGCCGTGACGTAGCCGCGGACCCGTTCCGTCTCCGGTTCGCCGACCACGGCGATGGGCATCCGGTGCGGGGTGGGGTTCGCCAGGGCGTAGGTGTAGGAGCCGGCGAAGAGTGCCGCTCCGAAGGCGGCCAGCAGGGAGACGACCACCGCCGGGTAGTAGGGGCTGTGCCTGAACGCCTGCCAGCGACTCACATACGCACCCTAAAGGGACAAAGCTCCGCGTTATTGGTTCGCCGCTCCCCGGTCCCGGGTGAGACCCTTGGGGGCGTATGTCTACGCAGCCCCCCTCCCCCGCCGCCCTTGCCGAGCGTCTGCCCCAGCTGATGCTGCACGACGAGCGCCGCCTCGGCCGGCGGCTCGACGGCGCGCGCCGGATCCGCAAGCCCGAGGCCCGGCAGGCCGTGCTGGGCGAGATCGCCGAGGCCCTGGACCGCGCCGAGCTGCGCGTCGAGCAGCGCCGGGCCGCCCTGCCCGCCATCAGCTACCCCGAGCAGTTGCCGGTCAGCCGGAAGAAGGACGAGATCCGCGACGCCATCCGCGATCACCAGGTGGTGATCGTGGCCGGCGAGACCGGTTCGGGGAAGACCACCCAGATCCCGAAGATCTGTCTGGAGCTGGGGCGCGGGGTGCGCGGGCTCATCGGGCACACCCAGCCGCGCCGGATCGCGGCCCGCACCGTCGCGCAGCGGGTCGCCGACGAACTGCGGACGCCGCTGGGCGAGACGGTGGGCTGGAAGGTCAGGTTCACCGACCAGGTCGGGGACTCCACGCTGGTCAAGCTGATGACGGACGGCATCCTGCTGGCCGAGGTGCAGCACGACCGGGAGCTGCTGAAGTACGACACGATCATCATCGACGAGGCGCACGAGCGCAGCCTCAACATCGACTTCCTGCTCGGCTACCTGGCCCAGCTCCTCCCGCGCCGCCCCGATCTGAAGATCGTCATCACCTCGGCGACCATCGACCCCGAGCGCTTCGCCCGCCACTTCCGCACCCCCGGCGGCGATCCGGCGCCGATCATCGAGGTGTCCGGGCGTACGTACCCGGTCGAGGTCCGCTACCGGCCGCCGGAGGAGGACGACGACCAGGTCTCGGCGATCTGCGCCGCCGTCGACGAGCTCCAGGCCGAGGGGCCCGGGGACATCCTGGTCTTCCTCTCCGGCGAGCGGGAGATCCGCGACACCGCCGACGCCCTGGAGAAACGCCGGCTGCGGTTCACCGAGATCCTGCCGCTGTACGCCCGGCTCTCGCACGCCGAGCAGCAGCGGGTCTTCCAGCAGCACAGCGGGCGGCGCGTCGTGCTGGCCACCAACGTGGCCGAGACCTCGCTCACCGTCCCCGGCATCAAGTACGTCATCGACCCGGGCACCGCCCGGATCTCCCGGTACAGCCACCGCACCAAGGTGCAGCGGCTGCCGATCGAGCCGGTCTCGCAGGCCAGCGCCAACCAGCGCAAGGGCCGCTGCGGCCGGACCAGCGACGGCATCTGCATCCGGCTGTACTCGGAGGAGGACTTCCTCTCCCGGCCGGAGTTCACCGACGCCGAGATCCTGCGCACCAATCTGGCGTCCGTCATCCTCCAGATGAACGCGGCCGGGCTCGGCGAGGTGGACCGGTTCCCCTTCATCGACGCCCCCGACCACCGCAGCGTCAAGGCCGGCGTGCAACTGCTGGAGGAACTGGGCGCGCTGCGCGGCGCCCAGCTCACCGACACCGGCCGCAAGCTGTCCCAGCTGCCGGTGGACCCCCGGCTGGCCCGGATGGTGCTGGAGGCGGGCCGCAACGGCTGTGCCCGCGAGGTGATGGTGATCGCCGCCGCGCTGTCCATCCAGGACCCGCGCGAGCGGCCGGCCGACAAGCAGCAGGCGGCGGACGAGAAGCACCGGCGGTTCCGGGAGGGCCCCGGCGAGGAGTCCGACTTCCTCGCTCTGGTGGCGCTCTGGGACTACGTGCGCGAACGGCAGCGGGAGTTGTCCTCCTCGGCCTTCCGCCGGCTGTGCCGCGCCGAGTTCCTCAACTATCTGCGGATACGCGAGTGGCAGGACATCTACGCCCAGCTGCGCTCGGTGGCCAGGACGATGGGGGTGACCCCGGCCGACGAGCCCGCCGCCCCCGCCGTCGTCCACCAGTCGCTGCTGGCCGGGCTGCTGTCGCACCTGGGGCTGAAGGACACCGAGAAGAACGAGTATCTGGGCGCCCGCAGCGCGAAGTTCGCGATCTTCCCCGGCTCGGCGCTGTTCCGCAAGCCACCGCGCTGGGTGATGTCGGCGGAGCTGGTGGAGACCTCCCGGCTGTGGGCCCGGGTGAACGCGAAGATCGAGCCGGAGTGGATCGAGCCGCTCGCCCAGCACCTGGTGAAGCGGACCTACAGCGAGCCGCACTGGGAGCAGAAGCAGGCGGCGGTGATGGCGTACGAGCGGGTCACGCTGTACGGCGTCCCGATCGTCGCCCAGCGCAAGGTCAACTACGGGCGGATCGACCCGGAGACCTGCCGCGATCTGTTCATCCGCAACGCCCTGGTGGAGGGCGACTGGCGTACCCAGCACCAGTTCTTCCGGGAGAACCGCAAGCTGCTCGCCGAGGTCGAGGAGCTGGAGCACCGGGCCAGGCGCCGCGACATCCTGGTGGACGACGAGACGCTCTACGACTTCTACGATCAGCGGCTTCCGGAGGACATCGTCTCCGGGGCGCACTTCGACTCCTGGTGGAAGAAGAAGCGCCGGGACGAGCCGGATCTGCTCAACTTCGAGAAGTCCATGCTCATCAACGAGCGGGCCGAGGGCGTCACCAAGGCGGACTACCCGGACAGCTGGCGGCAGGAGCGGCTCTCGTTCCGGGTGACGTACCAGTTCGAGCCGGGGACCGACGCGGACGGCGTCACCGTGCACATCCCGCTCCAGGTGCTCAACCAGGTGCGGCCCGACGGCTTCGACTGGCAGATCCCCGGGCTGCGCGAGCAGTTGGTGACGGAGCTGATCCGGTCGCTGCCCAAGGCGATCCGCCGGCACTGCGTCCCGGCCCCGAACTACGCCGGCCGCTTCCTGGCCGGTCTGTCCGGGCCCACCTCCCGCCCGCTGCGGGTGGAGCTGGCGGCGGCGCTCCAGCGGATGACCGGGGTGCGGGTGGCTCCGGAGGACTTCTCCCCCGAGGCGGTGCCCGCGCATCTGCGCATCACCTTCCGGGTGGTGGACGAGCGGCGCAGGAAGCTGGCCGAGGACAAGGACCTGGAGGCGCTGCGGCTCGCGCTCAAGCCGAAGACGCAGGAGGCGATCTCGCGGGCGTTCAAGGCGTCGGGGAAGTCCGCGGCCGGCCAGGAGCGGGGCACGACGGAGGCCGCCTGGGAGCAGCGCGGCGGGCTCACCTCCTGGACGGTGGGGACGCTGCCGCGCCGTTTCGAGACCCGGCGGGCCGGGCAGCCGGTGCAGGCGTATCCGGCGCTGGTGGACGAGGGGTCGTCGGTCGCGGTGCGGCTGTTCGACACCGAGGAGGAGCAGCAGGCGGCCATGTGGCTGGGGGTGCGCCGGCTGGTGCTGCTCCAGTTGCCCTCTGACCCGGCGAAGTTCGCGGTGGGCAAGCTGGACAACGCGGCGAAGCTGGCGCTGTCCGCCTCCCCGCACGGCAGTGTGCAGGCGCTGCTGGCGGACTGTGTGACGGCGGCGGCGGACCGGCTGATCGCCGACCGGGGCGGGCCGGTGTGGGACCAGGAGGGTTTCACCAAGCTGTTCGACGCGGTGCGGGCCGACATCGTCGATCTGACGCTGCGGATCGTGCGGCAGGTGCGGCAGGTGCTGATCGCCTGGCAGGCGTGCGAGCGGCGGCTGAAGGCGACCACCTCGCCGGTGCTGGCGGACTCGGTGGCGGACATCCGGCGGCAGCTGGACGAGCTGGTGTGCCCGGGCTTCGTGACGGCGCACGGGGCGGGGCGGCTGGCGGATCTGCTGCGCTATCTGACGGCCGTGGACCGGCGGTTGCAGCAGCTGCCGCACCAGGCGGAGCGGGACCGGGCGCGGATGGCGAAGGTGGCGGAGATGCGGGACGAGTACGCGTGGCTGCTGGAGCAGTTCCCGGCCGGGCGGCCGGTGCCGCGGCAGGCGCGGGAGATCCGCTGGATGATCGAGGAGCTGCGGGTCAGCTACTTCGCGCACGCGCTGGGCACCGCGTACCCGGTCTCGGACAAGCGGATCGTGAAGGCCATCGACGCGCTGGCGCCGGGCCCCGGGCACTGAACGGGGGCCGGGGCCCGCCCTGTCGGCCGATTGGCTCCGCACCCGCTCGGTGGGGTAGAGTCACCGACGCGAGATCGAGGTCCTGTAGAGCAGTTTGGAGTGCTCGCCACCCTGTCAAGGTGGAGGCCGCGGGTTCAAATCCCGTCAGGACCGCACCGGAAACCGGACCCCCACAGGGGGTCCGGTTTTTTTGTGTCACGTTTTCAACTACCCCGATGAAAAAGGGGAGTTGGGGGGAAGGAGAGGGGCAGGGGAAGAACGGGCCCGTGCCGGAGGAGCGGCACCGGCGCCGGCGACCGGTGCGCACTACCGCACCGGCAGCCCCTTGGGCAAGGCTTTTGGCTTGTGACGGGAGTCACGGCAAACGATCGCTCAGCGGGCTGGTTCGACCCCGCAGAGACACCCGCTTATTTAATATGTGCAATTGCACTGTCCCCAGAGGCTTCCGGAAGATCCCCCGAAAGATGCCGGAAGGGCGCCGGAAGCCGGCCGGCGGCGGCCGGCAAGCGGCCGGGCCCGGACATGCAGATCGCGCCGGACCCGGCGGAGTCCGACGCGATCTGTGCCACCAGGACGGGGTGGGGGCCCCGAAACCCGGGTCGTGCTGGGGTTTTACGCGGTGTAGCTCAGGTGTTGCAGGGTGCTGCCTGGGTTGTGCTGCAGGCTCAGGCCTCGCCGCGCTGCTGCGGGATGCCCGCCAGCAGAGCGCGCACCTCCGCTTCGCGGTAGCGGCGGTGCCCACCGAGCGTGCGGATGGACGTGAGCTTGCCCGCCTTTGCCCAGCGTGTCACCGTTTTGGGGTCGACGCGGAACATCGTGGCAACCTCAGCCGGGGTCAGCAGCGGCTCGGCATCAGGGGTGCGAGCGGTCATGAGCGGCCTCCTCGGGAGAACCGAACCATCACGGTTCTTTCCTCTAAATTCTGCACCTTGGCCCGCGTTGCCCGAAATGGCAGACGCGGGCCGAGTCGGTTATAGGACGAACGGCTTGTCCTCGGCACTACAACTACACCATCCGTCCAGCCGGGTCGGCCAAACCGATGGAATTGCGCTCTCAGGTGTTCAACCTCGGCGGATGCCGATGGACCATGCCATAGCGGACAGTCATCACCGCGTGACAATCAGTCACTATCGTGATCAGTCCGCATCAGGCGCACCAAGGAGTGCATTACCGATCTATCCGCCCTTCGACGGATAGAAGAAGCCCGATCGGCCTCCTTGTCCTATTTTGGCACGAGGAGACGGGTTGCTGACAAGACTTCCTTAGAGTGCCATCCATCACGCTTGGGCCTTTAGTCCCCCCGACCCACGCGCCACGGCCCGCCCTCAGTTGGCGAACTGACGCTCGCGGACCGTCATCCAGCGATCGGTCAGCTCCTCGTACAGCCGTCCCGCCCGGTCCAGATCGCCCTCCGCCAGCGCGGCGAGACCGGCCGCGACCTCGGCGGCCGAGCGATCGGCGGCGAGCTGTTCCTCAGTGATCGTATAGATCAATCCCCCGTAGTCCAGTTCGACCAGTGACCGGGGATGAAACTCCTCCAGCCAGCGACCCACATCGGTGAGCGCCGCCACCAGCGGACCCGCCGGCTCCTCCCCGCCCGCACCCGCCTCGGCGGGCGCCTCGGCCACCGCCCGCCGGGCGGCCTCCCGCACCGTCTTCAGCGCGCGCGCCACCCGCTGCCGCGCCCGCACCATCGGCGTCCGGTACCGCAGGCGCGCCGGCCGCTCCCCCTCCGCCGCCGCGAACTCGCGCTCCTCGTCGGCGAACAGCGCGAACCAGCGCACCGGAACGTGCCACACCGCCGACCTGATCCACGGCCGGGCGTCCGGGTTGCGCTCCCGCCACCGCCCGTACTCCCGCGCCGCCCGCTCCCGCGCCTCCGGCGGCAGCGCCGCGTCCACCACCGACTGCGGCATCAGCCAGTGCCCCACCTCCCCCAGCGCCTCCCACGCGCGCAGCCTGGTCCGCCAGGGGCACACGCACACCACCCCGTCCACCACCGCCACATAGGCGTCGGCGCTCTCCTTCGGCGGCACCACCCGGCCCGGCACCGCCACCAGCTCGGCGATCGAACGCCGCAGCTCCTCCTGCGGCCCGGGCGGATCCGGTCGCTCGGCGTACCGCGCCCAGTGCGAGCGCTCGGGCTCCGGAAACGCCGCGAGCGGTTCGTACACCCGCAGATACGCCGCGTACGGCACCTTCGTCACGTGCGGTCCCTCCAACTGGTCCTCCCGGGCTCCCCGGCCACCCCGCCCCCCGATCGTGGCAGTGTGACGCACCCTTGGCATCCCATGCGGCCCCACAGGCTTAGGCTCGTTCCAGCAGGCCCTCCCGACCACTTGGAGGGCATCCGCCGCGTAGCGCAGGAGTCACCACCGTGACCGACGTAACCACCGCTGTCAGCGCCGACAGCGCCGACCGCATCCCTTTCGCACCCTCCGGCTCCGCCCTGGACATCCTCTTCCGCTCCGAGCAGGGCGGCCATGAGCAGGTCGTGCTCTGCCAGGACCGGGCCTCCGGCCTCAAGGCCGTGATCGCCATCCACTCCACCGCCCTGGGCCCCGCGCTCGGCGGCACCCGCTTCCACGCCTACTCCGGCGCGGCCGTGCCCGAGGAGGCGGCGCTGCGCGACGCGCTCAATCTGGCGCGCGGGATGAGCTACAAGAACGCCATGGCCGGGCTGGAGCACGGCGGCGGCAAGGCCGTGATCATCGGTGATCCGGCCACCCTCAAGAGCGAGGAACTGCTGCTCGCCTACGGCCGCTTCGTGGCCTCGCTCGGCGGCCGGTACGTCACGGCCTGCGACGTGGGCACCTATGTGGCCGACATGGACGTGGTGGCGCGCGAGTGCCGCTGGACGACGGGACGCTCCCCCGAGCAGGGCGGCGCCGGGGACTCCTCGGTGCTCACCGCCTTCGGGGTCTTCCAGGGCATGCGGGCGGCGGCCGTGCACCGCTGGGGCAGCGACGACCTCTCCGGCCGCACGGTGGGCATCGCGGGCGTCGGCAAGGTGGGCCATCTGCTGGCCGGGCACCTGGTCGAGGCGGGTGCCGAGGTGGTGGTCACCGATGTCCGCCAGGAGTCGGTGGACCGAGTCACCGGCGCGCACCCCGGCGTACGGGTGGCGGCCGACACCGAGGCGCTGATCAGCACCGAGGGGCTGGACATCTACGCCCCGTGCGCGCTCGGCGGCGCGCTGAACGACCGGACGGTGTCCGCGCTGACCGCCTCCGTGGTGTGCGGCGCGGCCAACAACCAGCTCGACCATCCGGGGGTGGAGAAGGACCTCGCGGACCGCGGCATTCTGTACGCGCCCGACTACGTGGTGAACTCGGGCGGGGTGATCCAGGTGGCCGACGAACTCCACGGTTTTGTGTTCGCGCGTGCGAAGGCAAAGGCGGAGGGCATCCACGCCACCACCCTGGAGATCTTCGAGCGGGCCGAGGCCGAGGGGGTCCCGCCGGCGGTGGCCGCCGACCGGATCGCGGAGGCCAGGATGGCGGCGGCGACGGCCCGCTGACCGGCCGCCCGCCCCGGGCCGCGGGAGCGCGGCCCGCCCCATGGGTAAGACATGTCACCACCCCTAGGGCGAGTCGCGCTCCGAAAGAAGGTAAAATCGCCGCTGACCAGCAAGGAGAGTTTCATCGGAATCGTTCGGGCGACCCGGGACCTGCGGACGGCGTACCGCAGGCGCGCGGAAGCAGGTACGGTTGAAACCCGATGGATCGGGCCCTCGTCCGAGAGCCCGCTTTCCTTTACGAACGGATGTCAACACTCCGGGGCCGTCGGGCCCCGTCGTTGAGGGGGTCGAGCCAATGGGGCGCGGCCGGGCCAAGGCCAAGCAGACGAAGGTCGCCCGCCAGCTGAAGTACAGCAGTGGCGGAACCGATCTGGCGCGTCTGGCCGAAGAGCTGGGTGCATCGCCGTCGAACGAGTCGCCGCACGGCGACCAGTTCAAGGACGGTGAGGAGCTGGACGACGAGCTGGACAACGACCCGTACGCGCGGTACGCGGAGATGTACGGCGACGACGACGAGGACGAGGACGACCAGGGGTCCGGCAGGTCCCACGGTTCCCCCGGCCCATCCGGTGCCTCCAAACGCCGGAGTACTTGAGCGGTTCCTCAGCAGCCTGCTGAGCGACGGCAGCACGCGACCCGGTCCCGGTATCACCGCTGGACCGGGTGCTGTGCTGTCCGCTTCCCGCATGCTGTAGGGCTCAGCCGGCGTAGTCGCCACTGAGGGTCACGGCCTCGTCGCCTTCCGTCCGTTCGGTCACCTCACCGGCCACCCAGGCCGGGACCCCGCGCTCGGTGAGCAGGGCGAGCGCGCCGTCCACCGCGTCCTGGGGCAGGACCGCGACCATGCCCACGCCCATGTTCAGGGTGCGCTCCAGCTCGGGGCGCGCCACCTTGCCGGCGTCGCCGACCAGGCCGAAGACGGGCGGCGGGGTCCAGGTGGAGCGGTCCACGCGCGCGTGCAGCCCTTCCGGCATGACCCGGGCGAGGTTGCCGGCGAGGCCGCCGCCGGTGATGTGCGAGTAGGCGTGCACCTCGGTGGAGCGGGCCAGGGCCAGACAGTCCAGCGAGTAGATCCGGGTGGGCTCCAGCAGTTCCTCGCCGAGGGTGCGGCCCAGCTCCGGGATCTCGCGTTCCAGGGCCCAGCCGAGCTGCCGCAGCAGCACATGGCGCACGAGCGAGTACCCGTTGGAGTGAAGGCCGGAGGCGGCCAGCGCCACCACGGCGTCACCCGAACGGATGCGATCGGCGCCCAGCAGTTCGCCGGCCTCGACCACACCGGTCGCGGCGCCCGCCACGTCGTACTCCTCGGGGCCGAGCAGCCCCGGGTGCTCGGCGGTCTCGCCGCCGACCAGCGCGCAGCCGGCCAGGACGCAGCCCTCGGCGATGCCCTTGACGATGGAGGCGACCCGCTCGGGGTGCACCTTGCCGACGCAGATGTAGTCGGTCATGAACAGCGGCTCGGCCCCGCACACCACCAGGTCGTCCACCACCATGGCGACCAGGTCCTGGCCGATGGTGTCGTGGATGTCCAGGCGCTGGGCGATGGCGACCTTGGTGCCGACGCCGTCGGTGGCCGAGGCCAGCAGCGGGTGCCGGTAGTTCTTGAGGGCGGAGGCGTCGAAGAGGCCGCTGAAGCCGCCGAGGGTGCCCACGGACTCGGGGCGCTGGGTCTTGGCCACCCACTTCTTCATCAGCTCGACGGCGGTGTCGCCGGCCTCGATATCGACACCGGCGGCGGCGTAGCTGGCGCCGGGATGCTCGGAGTGGGTGGTCATCGCGCGTCTCTCTTCGGGGGGCGTGGGGTACGGGGGGCCGGCCGCCGGGCGTACCGGCCGCCGCGGGGGCGGTCCGGTCGTACGGGCCCGTCGCTAGGGGCGGCGCAGTGCGTCGGCGGCGCCGGGGCCGGTCAGCAGCGGCAGCGTGGTGCGGGCTTCGTCCTGCTCCAGGACGTCCTTGCCGAGCACCTGCGGGTCGGGCAGTTCGACGGGGTACTGGCCGTCGAAGCAGGCCCGGCAGAGGTTGGGCTTGGCGATGGTGGTGGCCTCGGTCATCGCGTCTATGGAGATGTACGCGAGGGAGTCGGCGCCGAGCGAGGTGCCGATCTCCTCGACGGACAGGCCGTTGGCGATCAGCTCGGCGCGGGTGGCGAAGTCGATGCCGTAGTAGCAGGGCCACTTGATCGGCGGCGAGCTGATCCGGACGTGGACCTCGGCGGCGCCGGCCTCGCGGAGCATGCGGACCAGGGCGCGCTGGGTGTTGCCGCGCACGATGGAGTCGTCGACGACCACCAGGCGCTTGCCCCGGATGACCTCTTTGAGGGGGTTGAGCTTGAGCCGGATGCCCAGCTGCCGGATGGTCTGGCTGGGCTGGATGAAGGTCCGGCCGACGTAGCTGTTCTTGACGAGGCCCGAGCCGTACGGAATGCCGCTGGCCTCCGCGTACCCGATGGCGGCGGGGGTGCCGGACTCGGGGGTGGCTATCACCAGGTCGGCCTCGACCGGGGCCTCGGCGGCGAGCCTGCGGCCCATCTCGACCCGGGAGACGTAGACGTTCCGGCCGGCGATCTCGGCGTCCGGGCGGGCCAGGTACACATACTCGAAGACACAGCCCGCCGGCTTCGCTTCCGCGAATCGCGAGGAGCGCAGACCGTTCTCGTCGATGGCGATCAGCTCGCCCGGCTCGACCTCGCGGATCACGGAGGCGCCGACGATGTCGAGGGCGGCCTGCTCGGAGGCGACCACCCAGCCGCGCTCCAGACGGCCCAGCACCAGCGGGCGGATGCCCTGCGGGTCGCGGGCCGCGTACAGCGTGTGCTCGTCCATGAAGACGAAGCTGAAGGCGCCCTTGACCTGCGGCAGCACGATCGGGGCGGCCTGCTCCACGGTCAGCGGCTCACCGGTGGCCTCGTCCCGCTGGCCGGCGAGCAGCGCGGTGACGAGATCGGTGTCGTTGGTGACCTGGGCGCGCTGCCTGCGGCCGTGGTCGGTGGGCAGCTCCGCGACCAGTTCGGCGAGGGCGGCCGTGTTGACCAGGTTCCCGTTGTGGCCGAGCGCGATCGAGCCGTGGCCGGTGGCCCGGAACGTCGGCTGGGCGTTCTCCCAGGTGGAGGCACCGGTGGTGGAGTACCGGTTGTGGCCGACGGCCAGATGTCCCTGGAGAGAGCTGAGGGAGGTCTCGTCGAAGACCTGGGACACCAGTCCCATGTCCTTGAAGACCAGGATTTTGGATCCGTCGCTCACCGCGATACCCGCGGACTCCTGTCCGCGATGCTGGAGTGCGTACAGACCGTAGTAGGAGAGCTTGGCGACCTCCTCGCCCGGGGCCCAGACACCGAAGACGCCGCAAGCGTCCCTCGGGCCCTTTTCACCGGGGTCGAGGTCGTGGCTGAGTCGTCCATCACCACGAGGCACATCGTTGAGTCTAGGACAGGTTCCCCGCTTGGGAAGAACCAGCGGATTGTGAGACATCCCCCAGCGGGGGTGGCTCCGGTGCCGAACCGGCACCCTGTGGCATCAGCCGAGCACGGGCAGTTGGCCGGCGAGGCCGAGCGCGCGCTCGCCGCTGGCCTTCAGCCGGCCGGTGGCGGTGGTCTGCGCCCAGGTGGCGCGGCCGGTCGCCAGCCGCAGCCAGGTGATGGGGTCCGCCTCGACGACCGAGGGCGGGGTGCCGCGGGTGTGCCGGGGCCCGGGCAGGCACTGCACGGCGACGAAGGGCGGCACCCGCAGCTCGGTGGAGTTGCCGGGGGCCTTGGCGGCCAGCGCGTCGGCCAGCACCCGGACGGCGATGGCCAGGGCGCCGCGGTCCAGCCGGACCGGGCTCTGGAGGGAACGGGTCAGATCGTCGCTGTGCACCACCAGCTCCACCACCCGGGTGATGGTGAAGTCCAGGCCGCGCATCGGGCCGAAGCGGTGCGGGAGGAGCAGGTCCTCGCGGACGGCGGTCTCCAGGACGGCGTCCAGTTCCTCGGCGGCGGCGTCGATGGCCTCCACCGGGTCACCGGCGGCCTCCGGGGCGTCCCCGACACCGGCACCGGGGTGGGCCGCCCAGTCCTCCAGGTCGAGTGCGGGCCGGGTGGCGGCGGGCGCGGGCTGGGCCAGCAGCCGGGGGACGGCGTCGATCTGGCCGGCGATGTGGGCGAGCAGCGCGTGGACGTCCCGGCCCGGGAGCGCGGCGGGCCTGGCCAGTTGCTCGGGGGTGAGGGCGTGGGCGGCCAGGCGTACGTGTTCCACCTGCGCGAGCAGCGCGTCACGGACACGGTCGGGGTGGTAGGCGCGTGACTTGCGCCGGGCGGCACACATGGAAGGGAGCTTACGGCCATTCCTGCGGGAAGATCAGCGTTTGGGGAGGTGGCAGGGGCCACGCCGGGCGGTGGCAACGACATGACAACCTGATACCAAGTGGCAGGACGCCGCCGTCGGTCCGCGCGCCCTGTGCCATGCTCCCGGTATGGCTTACGCGGACCGTTACCTCGCCGACGACGAAGAACTCCTCTACGAGACCAGACAGCACTGGACCACGCTGGTCAGTGAGTTCGTGCAGCTGGTCGTCATCGCCGCGGTGGCGGCCGTCCTCACGCTCATCATCGGGGACCTGGGGTCGCCGGTGGCGTGGGTGGTGCTGGGGCTGGCGGGGATCGCGATCATCTGGCGGTGGCTGGTCCCGATGCTGCAATGGCGTTCGACGGTGTACTTCCTCACCACCAAGCGGCTGCACAAGCGCACCGGTTTCCTCACCAAGCAGGGCCGCAGCATTCCGCTGAGCCGGGTGAACGACGTGTCGTTCTCGGCGTCGTTGTGGGAGCGGATCATGCGGTACGGCACGCTGCACGTCCAGTCCGCCTCCGAGCAGGGCAAGATGACGTTCAAGCACGTGCCCAGCCCGGAGGAGTTCAAGAACCGGGTGTACGAGGCGCTGGACCGGGTGAGCGACTGACCCGCAGAGGACGGGCGGGCCGCCGGACGCCGGGCGTCACGGCCTCCGATCCGGCCCGGTCCCGCCCGGCGGACAGCGACTACGATCCTCTTTTGTGATCGCACTGGCTGTGACCATCGCGCTGGCGTTCGCCGGCTATCTCGCCACCTACCTCAACGGGGTACGGCTCTCCCAGCGCGAGGAGCGGCTGGCCCGCGTCAACCGTCAGCTCAGCGACTTCTACGGGCCGCTGTTCGCCCTGACCGAGGGCAACAGCCGCAGCTACGCCGAGTTCCTGGAACGCAACGTCCGGCCGGACGGCACCGCGCCGTTCGGCGCGGACGGCCCGCCCGCCACCGAGCGGGAGAGCAGCGAGTGGCGGCTGTGGGTGGTCACCGTCTTCCTCCCCAACATCCAGGCCATGCGCGATCTGGTGATCCAGCGCGCCGATCTGCTGCGCGAGCGCGAGATGCCGCCGGTGCTGCTGGAGTTGTGCGCGCACGTGTCCGGGTACGAGATCACCGCGGCGCGCTGGGAGCGCGGGGACTACCGCGAGCATCTGTCGGTGGTGCCGTTCCCCGGCGAGGAGATCCGCGCCTACGCGCGGCGGGGGTTCACCGAACTGAAGGCGGAACAGGCCCGGCTGCTGGGCGGCTGACCGCCGCCGGGAATCATCCTTCCGCCGGACGGGGGGTGTTCCGGGGCCGTCAGGGCTCGACGGTGTAACTCAGGTCCTGGGCGGTGAGCTTGGCCGGGGCCAGCCGCAGCCACACCGCGCCGCTCTCGGCCGGGTCGGTGTGCAGGTAGCGGGAGAACCGGGTGGCCCAGCGGCTCTCGTCCGCGCCGAGGTAACGGCTGAGCTTGCGCCGGCCGCGCGGCACGTCGAAGGGCAGCAGCGCGGCCCGGCCCCGGGCGATGACCTGCCGGACCCGGCCGGTCGCCAGGTCGCACTCGTCCACCACGAGACCGGCCCGGGGGTCGGCGGCGGCCTGCTGGTGGAGCCGGGCCCACGGCCCGGTCAGGGTCCAGAACGCCCCCTCCTCCCACAGGAACCACACCGGCCGCACGACCGGCCCGGCCGGGGTGACGGTGGCGAGGCGGGCGGTGAGCGGCCGGGCGAGGAACGCCTCGACGTCGAAGCCGGCGGAGGCGGAGAGAGCGGCGGCGGAGGTCATGGTCCGATGCTGTGCGGCGCGGCCCGCACCGTCCACCGTCCCCCGTCCGATCTCCGTCTCAGCCTTTGGTACTCGTCCGGCCCGGCGTGCGGCGGACCGGCCGGGCGGGCAGGCGGGGAACGTACGCATGGTCCGAACCCAACGCGTCGGGCAGGATGGGGACATGGCCACCCTCGTCGCCTTCAACGCCCACCCCGATGACGAGTGCCTGCTGACCGGCGGCACCCTCGCCCGCGCCGCCGACGAGGGACACCGGGTGGTGCTGGTGGTCGCCTCCGACGGGTGCATGGACGCCGTACCGGAGGGCGGCGCCCCACGCCTGGCCGAACTGCGCGCCGCCGCCCGGATCCTGGGCGCGCACCGGGTGGTCCACCTCGGGTACGCCGACAGCGGCCACGGCGCGGAGCTGTACCCGGACCCGCCGGACCGGCAGCGTTTTCTGCGCGCCGATCCGCGGGAGGCCGCCGAGCGGCTGGCCGGGGCGCGGTACGACGGCGCCTGGCCCGCGGTCGTCGACCTGCTGGTGCGGTCC
>NZ_JBHWJL010000078.1:0-19397 GCF_042731495.1 Streptomyces sp. NPDC059853 | reverse complement strand
GGGCGGGCAAGGCGGCCACCCACTGCACCATGACGGTGCCGGTCGCCGCCGCGGCCGACTGGGCCCGGCTGATCACCGCGCTGGGCGGCTGCGCGGCCGACCGGGTGGTGACGGCGGCCACCCTCACCCACGACCCGGAGGACGGCATCCGGGTGCGGACGGCGGTCCGGCTGGTGTCCACCGTCGCCCAGCACGCCGCCGCCGAACGCGACCGCCTGATCCGTACCGGGGTCGTCGGCCCCCCGGCGGAGGACCAGCGGGCCGGTCTGCTGGCGACCCTTCCGCTGGCCCACCCCGCCCGCTCGGTGTGGGAGGCGGCGGGCCTGGTGCCGTCCGGGGCCGCGCGATGACCGTCACGAAGCGAGAGGAACGCGCGGTGCGCGGATACGGGGCGAGTACGGCGGCCATCCCGGCCGTACGGTGGCGGGACGAGGAACGCGGCGGGGTGCACGCGCTGCCGGTGGCGGCCGGGATCCATCTGGGGACGGACCGGACCGGGCGGCCGGTGTCGGTGCCCGCCCTCGGCGGCGCCGGGACCCGGATCGGTGTGCTGGGCGAGTCGCTGTTCGGCCGGCTGTTCGCGCTGCGGCTGCTGGCGGCCGGGGCCCGGGTCACCGCGAGTACCCGGGTGCCGGACCAGTGGTCGGGGGTGCGGCTCGCCGCCGGTGACCGGCTGGAGTTCGCGGACGGCGAGGGCACCGGCGGCTGGCCGGACCGCACCCCGGCCCCGCCCACCGTGGAGTCCGGTCCGCAGGCCCTGATCAGCGACCGCCGCCGCCCGCCGCCCGCGGCGAGCGCCGCCGGCCCCTGGCGCACAGTGCTGCACGTGACCCGGGCGGTGCCGCGGCACTCCCGGTTCTGGGGCGGGGCGGACGCCGTCCTCGTCCTGGACGCCCAGTTCGCGCCCATGGCCGCCCGGGTGCTGGGGGAGGACGCCGGCCGGCCGGCCGCCGCGCTGGCGCCCGGCGAGATCGCCCTCTTCCGGCCCGCCGCGGGCACCGCCGAGATCCTGCGTCCCGATGTCTCGCCGGGGGAGACCGCGCTGCTCACCCCGGGTACCCCGGTGGTACGGCGCGCCGGCTGACGGACCGTACCCGTGCCGTACCCCCGCGCCCGGGGCCGGTGCCGGCCGGCGGCGCGGACGGTGATAGACCGTGGGCGTGACCGACTCCGTACCGCACCACCGGATCGCCGCCCTCCAGGACCGGCTGGCGGCCTTCGCCGCCGCCCGGGACTGGGAGCGGTTCCACACGCCCAAGAACCTGGCCGCCGCGCTCACCGTGGAGGCGGGGGAACTGCTGGAGATCTTCCAGTGGCTCACCCCCGAGCAGTCCATGACCGTCATGGAGGACCCGGAGAGCGCCGCCCGGGTCGAGGACGAGATCGCCGACGTGCTCGCCTACCTGCTGCAACTGTGCACCGTGCTCGGCGTGGATCCGCAGGCCGCGCTCGCCGCCAAGATCGACCGCAACGAGGAGCGCTTTCCCGTCCGGTGATCTCCAGGGGTCACAATGGAGCGCATGGATCTGCGTATCTTCACCGAACCGCAGCAGGGCGCCAGCTACGAGACCCTGCTGTCCGTCGCCAAGGCCACCGAGGAATACGGCTTCGACGCCTTCTTCCGGTCCGACCACTATCTGAAGATGGGCAGTGTGGACGGGCTGCCGGGCCCCACCGACGCGTGGATCACGCTGGCCGGTCTCGCCCGCGAGACCAGCCGCATCCGGCTCGGCACCCTGATGACGGCCGGCACCTTCCGGCTGCCCGGGGTGCTGGCCATCCAGGTCGCCCAGGTGGACGCGATGTCCGGCGGCCGGGTGGAGCTGGGGCTCGGCGCGGGATGGTACGAGGAGGAGCACACGGCGTACGGGATCCCGTTCCCGAAGGAGAAGTTCCCCCGGCTGGAGGAGCAGCTGGCGATCGTGACCGGGCTGTGGGAGACGCAGCCGGGCGACACCTTCTCCTACGACGGCGCCTACTACCAGCTGGCCGACTCGCCCGCGCTGCCCAAGCCCGCGCAGGCGAAGGTGCCCGTCCTGCTCGGCGGGCTCGGCCCCAAGCGGACCCCGGCGCTGGCGGCCCGGTACGCGGACGAGTTCAACATCCCCTTCGCCTCGGTCGCCGACTCGGCCGCCCAGTTCGACCGGGTGCGGGCCGCCGCCACCGAGATCGGCCGGGACCCCTCCGAGCTGATCTACTCCAACGCCCTGGTCGCCTGCGTCGGCCGGGACGACGCCGAGGTGGCCCGGCGGGCGGCGGCGATCGGCCGCCAGGTGGACGAACTGCGGGAGAACGGGCTGGCCGGCTCGCCCGCCGAGGTGGTCGACAAGATCGGCCGCTACGCCGAACTCGGCGCCACCCGGATCTACTTCCAGATCCTGGACCTGTCCGACCTGGACCACCTGGAGCTGATCGCCTCGCAGGTGCAGAGCCAGCTGTAATGCCGCGCACCGCACCCCTGGTGCTGGACGGCGGTCTCTCCGACCAGCTGCGGGCCCAGGGGTGCGCGCTGTCCGGCGAACTGTGGACGGCACGGCTGCTGGCGGACGATCCGGGGCAGCTGCTCGCCGCGCACCGCGCCTATGTCCGGGCCGGGGCGCAGGTGCTGATCACGGCCAGCTATCAGGCGTCCTTCGAGGGCTTCGCCCGCCGGGGCATCGGCCGGGACGCCGCCGCGGCGCTGCTGCGCGACAGTGTGGCGCTGGCCCGGGAGGCCGCGGGCCCAGGGGTGCGGGTGGCGGCGTCGGTGGGGCCGTACGGCGCGGTGCTGGGGGACGGCAGCGAGTACCGGGGCCGGTACGGGCTGACCGAGGCCGAGCTGACGGATTTCCACCGCCCGCGGATCGCGGAGCTGGCCGCCGCCGGGCCGGATCTGCTGGCGCTGGAGACGGTGCCGGATGTGACCGAGGCGCGGGCCATGCTGGCGGCGGCGCGCGGCTGCGGCGTCCCGGTGTGGCTGTCGTACACCGTGGCCGGGGGCCGGACCCGGGCCGGTCAGCCGCTCACCGAGGCGTTCGCGCTGGCGGCGGACCCGCAGGTGGTGGCGGTCGGCGTGAACTGCTGCGCGCCGGGCGAGGTGACGGACGCGGTACGGCTCGCGGTGCGGCTCACCGGGAAACCGGCGGTCGCCTATCCCAACAGCGGCGAGCGCTGGGACGCGGCGCGCGGCGGATGGCGGGGCCCCGACCTCTTCGACCCGGCGCTCGCCACGCGGTGGCGGGCGGCGGGGGCCGGGCTGATCGGCGGCTGCTGCCGGGTGGGGCCGCGGCGGATCGCGGAGCTGGCCGCTGCGCTGCGGGCGTGAATTCCGGCCGTGTTGCGCGGGCGGGCGAACAGGGCCCGGTGGTGCGCCGGTGGAGGAAAGCGCAGGTGAGCGCTGGTATGTCACGCTTGAATGTTTAACGTTCTGTAGTTGATCCATGGCACACGGTGACCGGATCGCGGTGGCGGCCACCGCCCCCGGCCCGTCGCTGCGGCAGAATGCTGCTCGTGCAGTGAACCTCCGCCGTGCAGGGCAGAGGTGCACCGCCACCTCCGGAGCGCTCGCCGGTCATCGCTTCCCCGCCCGGCCGCCGTGCGCTCCGGCCCTTCTCACCGCTGGTCGCGCAGAAAACCGGCCAGCAGCCCCGCCACCTCCGCCGGGCGCTCCAGCGAGGGCAGATGGCCGGCCCAGGGCAGCTCCAGATGGCGGGCGTTGGGCAGCTGGTGCGGCAGGGACGCGGCGATCTCCCGGAAGTCCGGGAAGTCGTGCGCGCCGGAGACGGCCAGCACGGGCACCGCGCCGATCCGGGACAGCCGGACCGGCTCCGCCATCGGCGGCTCCGCGCCGGACTCCTCGGCGGCGAGCTGCACATCGAACGCCCGCCGCTGCATCAGCCGGACCATCGCCCGGGTGTTGCCGTCGGCGTCCGGGCCCAGCCAGGTGCTCACGTTCAGCTCGACCGCCCCGGCGATGTCGTCGGCCGCGATCAGCTGGTCCTCCTTGTCGCTGAACGCGGTGAGCACCGCCGAGGGCCGGTGCCCGGGTGCCCCCGCGCACAACAGGGCGAGGGCACCGACCCGTTCGGGCCAGCGGGCGGCGAACTCCAGCGCGACCCGGCCCCCGAAGGAGGAGCCGGCCACGGCCACCCGGTCCACGTTCAGTTCGTCCAGCAGATCCCGGACGTCCTCCGCGTCGCTGTGCGCCCCGGGAACGGCCGGACTGTCGCCGTGCCCCCGGAAGTCGGGCCGGATCAGGTGGAAACCCGCGTCGATCAGAACCCGCCACTGCGGATCCCACATCCGGCGGTCGCACACCGAGGAGTGCAGCAACAGCACCGCCGGACCTTCTCCTGCCACATCATGGGAGAGATAAGGGAAGCTCATCCGATTCCTTCGTTGCGGAACCCTGTGGATCCCCTCGTTCACGGGGAGTGGATCAGGGACATCATCACCCCATGACGGAGCGTGGGACAAACGCCTACAAGCACCACCGCGACGTGCCGCCGCTGGTGGCACGGGCGGTCCGTACGGCACGGGCGGCGGGGTTCGCCTTCTCCTGCCGTCCGGAGCAGGGACGGCTGCTGCACGCCCTGGCCGGCGGCGCCACCGCGGCGATCGCCGAGACCGGTACCGGCTGCGGGGTGGGCCTGGCCTGGCTGGCCGCCGGGGCGGGCCCCGGTGTCCGCCTGGTGAGCGTGGAGCGCGACGCGGAGCGCGCCGCCCTGGCCGCCGGACTCTTCGCGGACGACGCGCGGGTGACTGTCCTGCACGGGGACTGGCCGGCCATCACCCCGCACGGCCCGTACGACCTGCTGGTGCTGGACGGCGGCGGCCAGGGCAAGACACCCGGCGACACCCCGGCCGACCCCCGCGCCCTGCTCACCCCGCACGGCACGGTCGCCATCGACGACTTCACCCCCGCCACCACCTGGCCGCCCACCCACGAGGGCGCTGTCGACCACGCCCGCCTGCACTGGCTCACCCACCCCGCCCTGAGCGCCACGGAACTGCGGCTGGCCCCCGACCTGGCCACGGTGGTGGGCACCCGGCGCGGTGAGGACTTGTCCGGCCGATCATGCTGCTCGTGAGGCTGATGCTCTGGGAGGCTGTGATGGGTGCCGTCGAGATGAGCCGGGCTGAAGCGGTCGCGCTCGTGCAGCGGATCCTGGATGCGGACTATGAGTCCGAGGAGGAGGCGGACGGGTGGTTGGAGAGGCTTGACCGCGCCCTGGCCTGCCCAACGGGCCATGTCGGCCGCCTGATCTTCTGGCCCCCGGAGCGAGAGCTCTCGGCCGGCGAGGTGGTCGATCAGGCCTGGGCCTATCGGGCCATTGCGTTGTGACACACGTGCTCAGGTGCGAAGCCGGATAACGGGGGCTGCTGCGGTTGCGGTGCCGAGGAAGACGTAGCCGCGCTTGGCGTAGCGGCTGGTCCCGGTTGGGGTGCGGTCCCAGGTGGCGGTGATGCCGCGCGCCGCCGCGCGCCGCAGAAAGGTCTCGCGGAGGGGGAGCGGCGCCGGGCCCGGTGCGGTACGGGGACGCCCCACGAGGACGGAGACCGCGCCGGCCACCACCGGCCACAGCTGTCCGGCGGCCACCCCGGTGGCGGCGAGGGTTCCGCCGGGCGGGCGATCGGTCCATGGGCCATGAGCATCCACGGGACGCGGTACCGGGGGACTACGGCCGGATGCCCGGTGGCGCAGCGCGGCGGAGCGGCGGCCCGGGGCCACCGCTCCGCCGCTGCCGGGCGCCCGGGGACGGCTCAGCCGGCGTGCTCGGGCGGTCGCAGTTCGTGCTCCAGTACGGTCATCAGGATCAGATCGTGCCAGCGGCCGTCGCGGCGGAAGCCCTCGCGCTGCCGGCCGTCCTCGGTGAAGCCGGCCTTGGCGTACGCGCGGCGGGCGGCGGCGTTGTCGGCCACCACCCACAGCGTGATGGAGTGCAGCCGCAGCTGGTCGAAGCCGTAACGGCACAGCGCGCGGACCGCGTCGGTGCCGTAGCCCTGCCCCCAGGCGTCCTTCTCGCCCAGGTAGATGTCCAGGACGGCCATGCCGTTCTCGGCCTCGAAGTCGCGCAGGCAGGTGACCCCGATGAGCCGGCCCTCGTCCCGGGTCTCGATGGCCAGCAGCAGCCGTTCATAGCTGCTGTTGGGCTCCCGTTCCTCCATCCTGCGGCGCGTCTGCGCGAGGGACTGGGGATAGGAGGTGTCCAGCCAGCGCATCACCTCGGGGTCGTGGTTCCAGCGCCACAGCGCTTCGGCGTCCTCGGGCTCCATCGCCCGCAGTCGTACAAGATCTCCGGTCAGCATCCCCGAGAGATACCAGCCGACGGGCCCGCGCTCAACGCATTTCCCGGGAGAGGGCAGGACCGGGCGCTCAGCCCAGGGTCGCCACCATCAGCGCCTTGATGGTGTGCATCCGGTTCTCCGCCTGGTCGAACACCACCGAGTGCTCCGACTCGAACACCTCGTCGGTGACCTCCAGCGAGTCCAGCCCGTACTGCTCGTGCAGTTCCCGCCCCACCTGGGTGCCCAGGTCGTGGAAGGCGGGCAGGCAGTGCAGGAAGCGGACGTCCGGATTGCCGGTGGCGCGCAGCACGTCCATGGTGACCGCGTACGGGGTCAGCAGCCCGATCCGCTGCTCCCAGGCCTGGATCGGTTCGCCCATCGACACCCACACATCGGTGGCGACGAAGTCCGCGCCCGCCACGCCCTCGGCCACCTCCTCGGTCAGCGTGATCCGGGCGCCGGTGCGCTCCGCCAGCGCCCGGGCCCCGGCGACCACCTCGTCCTCGGGCCACAGCACGCGCGGTGCGACGATCCGGACGTCCATGCCGAGCAGGGCGCCGGTGGCCAGGTAGGAGTTGCCCATGTTGTTGCGCGCGTCGCCCAGGTAGGCGTAGGCGATGCGGTCCAGCGGCTTGTCGCTGTGCTCGGTCATGGTGAGCACGTCGGCCAGCATCTGGGTGGGGTGCCAGTCGTCGGTCAGCCCGTTGTAGACCGGCACCCCGGCGTACGCCGCCAGCTCCTCCACCGTGTGCTGGGCGGAGCCCCGGTACTGGATCGCATCGAACATCCGGCCGAGCACCCGGGCGGTGTCCTTGGCCGACTCCTTGTACCCGACGTGGCTGGCCGACGGATCCAGGTACGTGGTGGCCGCGCCCTGCTCGGCCGCCGCCACCTCGAACGCGCAGCGGGTCCTGGTGGAACTCTTCTCGAAGATCAGCGCGATGTTCCGGCCCACCAGCCGCCGCTGCTCCGTCCCGGCCCGCCGAGCGGCCTTCAGCTCGGCGGCCAGGGCGATGAGGGAACGGAACTCCCCGGGGGTGAGGTCCAGCTCCTTGAGCAGGTGGCGGCCGGTGAGTTCTGTCGCCATGGAGGGCTCCTGGTCGAAAAGTTGTCTGAGGGAACGATGGAAGTCTATACGGGGTACCTCATGGCTATGCAAGGGCCTCCGGGCAGGTCACACCGGATCCCGCTCCACCGGGCAGCTCATGCAGCGCGGCCCGCCCCGGCCCCGTCCCAGCTCACTGCCCGGGATCTCCAGCACCTCGAAACCGCTGCGCCGCAGATAGGTATTGGTGGTCACATTGCGCTCGTACGTGACCACCACCCCCGGCTCCACCGCCAGCACATTGCAGCCGTCGTCCCACTGCTCCCGCTCCGCCGCGTGCACGTCCTGCGTCGCCGTCAGCACCCGGATCCCGTCCAGACCGAGCGCCGCCGCGATCGCCCGGTGCATGTGCTCCGCCGGATGGTCGGTGACCTTCAGCTCCCCCTCGTCCGCACCCGGCTCGATGGTGTACGAGCGGAGCATCCCCAGCCCCGCGTACTGCGTGAACGTCTCGCCGTCCACCATCGTCAGCACCGTGTCCAGATGCATGAACGCCCGCCGCTTGGGCATGTCGAGCGCCACGATCGTGCGCGCCGAGCCGGTCGCGAACAGCCGCCGCGCCAGCAGCTCCACCGCCTGCGGCGTGGTCCGCTCGCTCATCCCCACCAGCACCGCGCCGCCGCCGATCACCAGCACGTCCCCGCCCTCGATGGTGGACGGGTGCCCGCCCTGCCCCTCCGACCACCGGTGGAACGCCCCGGCACCGGGCCCGGCGAACAGCGGGTGGTGCCCGTACACCGCCTCGAAGTGGACGCTCTCCCGCTGCCTGGCCGGCCAGCGCATCGCGTTGATGGCCACCCCGTCGTACACCCACGCCGAGGTGTCCCGGGTGAACAGATGGTTGGGCAGCGGCTGGAGCAGGAAGTCGTCGGGCGCCATCACATGGAACCGCACCGAGGACGGTTCGCGGTGCGCCTCCAGGTACTCCCGCTTGGTCATGCCGCCGATCAGCGCCTCGGCCAGCTCGGCGTCCGGCAGCCCCTCGAACACCGCGCGCAGCCCGTCGGTGGCCAGCGGCCCGTACTCCCGCTCGTCGAAGACCCGGTCGAGCACCAGCGCCCGGGCGGCCGGGATCGCCAGCGCCTCGGTCAGCAGCTCCTCGAACAGATGCACCGTGACGCCGCGCTCGCGCAGCAGCTCCGCGAAGATGTCGTGCTCCTGCTGTGCCCGGCGTACCCACAGCACGTCGTCGAAGAGCAGATCGTCCTTGTTGCTCGGGGTCAGCCGCTTCAGTTCCAGGCCCGGCCGGTGCAGGATGACGCGGCGCAGCCGGCCGGTCTCGGAGTCGACATGGAAGGTCATGTGCCCATCCTGCGCCATCCGCCCGGAGTTGCCCCCCTGCCGCGGGTGCAGGTTCCCGGGCGCCCCGCGCCGCTCCCGGTGGTACCGCCGTCACCCGGGCGGCGTACGGCAGCCGGGGTGACGGCTGCGCCGGTGTGGCCCGGCCCGAAGGCCGCGAACACGGTGTGCCTCCCCCGGCGGGCACACCGGGGGAGAGCCCGCACGGCCCCGGGGCCGCGGCAGGGGAGAAACGTTGCGCACGGGCGGGCTGCCGCGCCGCCAGGGGGTGATCGGACTGCCGTGGTGAGCACCGCCCGCCGCCCCTAATGTCGGAACATGGCGCGCACCCGGCTGTACCGCGACGGATCCCTGGTCCGGGAGAACTTCCCGGTCCACGAGATCTCCGAGCACCTGGCCGACCCGGCGGCGCTGGTCTGGCTCGACCTCTTCCAGCCCACCCCGCAGAAGCTGGCCCGGGTCGGCCAGGAGTTCGGACTGCACGAACTCGCCCTGGAGGACGCCGCCAACGCCGGTCAGCGCCCCAAGATCGACCGCTACCGGACGCACGAGTTCTTCAGCGGCTACGCGGTGCGCGTCGACCCGCACGACGGGCGGCTGAGCACCACCGAGATCGCCGCCTTCCTCACCCGGCGGGCCCTGATCACGGTCCGCCAGGACGACGGATTCGACATCGACGACGTCGTCGCCCGGTGGGACGACAGCCCCGACCTCGCCGGCCAGGGCGTCGGCTTCCTGCTGCACGGACTGCTCGACCATCTGGTGGACGGCCACTTTCTCGCGGTGCAGCAGCTGGACGACGCCATCGAGGAACTGGAGGCGCTGCTCTTCGCGGAGGACCCGGGCGAGATCCGCCAGGTACAGCGCGACGCGTACCAGCTGCGCAAGTCCCTGGTGGGGCTGCGCCGGGTGGTGCTGCCCATGCGTGAGGTGGTCGCCACCTTGATGCGCCCCGGGACGGGGGTGATCACCGACCGGCTGATGCCCTACTACCAGGACATCTACGACCACGTCCTGCGCGCCGCCGAGTGGACGGAGTCCCTGCGGGACATGGTGGCCTCGGTGATGGAGACCAACCTCTCCCTCCAGAGCAACCGGATGAACCTCATCATGAAGAAGGTGACCAGCTGGGCGGCGATCATCGCGGTGCCGACCGCGATCACCGGCTACTACGGGCAGAACGTGCCCTACCCGGGGTTCAGCAGCCACGCGGGGCTGCTCTCCTCCAGCGCGCTGATCGTGGGCATCACCCTGCTGCTGTACGTCCTCTTCCGCCGCAACGACTGGCTGTGACGGCTCAGGGCAGGAAGGCCCCGGCCAGCAGATACGGCAGGCTCCCGGCCAGCAGCCCGGCGAACACCACGGTGGCCGCCGTCGTCCCCGTACTGTCGTGCCGGCGGGCCAGCACACCGGTGGCGACCAGACCGCCCGCGCCGAGCAGCAGCCCGTACAGGGCGGTGACGGGGGAGGCGAGCAGCGCCAGCACGCCGGTGACGGCGAAGAGCACCAGTGTCCAGCTCGCGCCACGCTGGTCCATCGCACGCCCTGAGACCTGATGCGTCGTTTGTTTCATGACGGAACTCCTCAGCGCAGTCAGGTGGTTGACCGTCCGTGTGGAAGTGTTCCCCTGCTGTCCACACGATCATGCACCGATGAGCGCCCGGATCGCACAGTTCCTCCACATGGGCACGCCCTGGAGAAACCATGGGGTTCGCGAGGCAGTGGGGAGAGACTGGGAGCCCTCACAGCAGGTGGGTCCTCGCATGAGAGACCGTTGTCCGCGGGAACATGGGGGCCGAGCTGACCGTGCGGGCACTGCTGCGGCTGTCCAGCTGAGGCCGAGTGGTGTTGCGGCGGTCGAGGCGACGCCAACCGCTCGCCGTCGGCCGGAATCCGAAGTCGGAGGCGTTCTTCGCTGCCTCTCGGCGGCACGGTGAGCAACCCCGATCAAGGACCTGTCCGCTGTCCCGCGCCCGGCGGCCCTCAGCGGGCGACCACCCTCTCGTCCTCCTCTGACGCGGGAAGGTCTGAGGTGGCACCGCCTTCGGGAATACCGATGACCTCGACGGTCACCCCGCGGGCCCGCAGCGCCTTCGCGGTCTGGGCGATGGTGATCTGGGAGAAGCCGAAGACGGACTCCGGGGTCAGCGTCTCGCGGCCTTTGAGCAGCATGGCGAGAATGACGTGCCTGGGCGTGAAGCCCTCCGGGAGGAGACGCTTGCCTCCGCTGAGCCGCTCCACCTTCGCACGGAACCGGGCGGCGGTCTCACCGGATTCCTGGAGTACCTCCACGGCTACCCTTGCCTGGCCGAACAGGTGACTGAGCGGACCGGAACCACTCGCCCGTTTGACGAGCACCAGCGTACCGTCGGGCATGAGCAGATCGCAGATCTCCAGCTGGTCCCTGGGCCGCAGGGGGTTGGCGACGGTCTCGGTGTCGAGGCAGAGCCAGCCGGGCCGGTCATCCGCCACCCTGTTGTTGTAGAGGTACTCGGACTCGCCCTTGTTCCAGGCGGGCAGCGAGATGGCGGGAGTGGGGGAGAACAGCCCCGCCACGGTCGCCCGGCACTCTTCCACGTACGCCGCCCCGGCCTCGTACCAGGCGCCGTCAGCCAGGAAGAAGCGCCGGGTACCGCGGACGAGACCGGTCTCCAGCCACGTCAGCGCGCTGGTGACGGCCAGTGTGTCGGCGGGCCCCGCCAAGCGCTCACGGGCCAGGGTCACCTTCCCGGCACGCAGCGCCGCCAGGCGTCCGCCGGGTGGCGCGAGCCGGGCCCGGCCGAGTACGTAGTCGAGGTCGAAGGCGTCGGAACCACGCGCCTCGGTGCTGTTGATCCGGGTGAGGTAGGTGGTGGCCTCGGTGAACGCCGCGTGATGTTCGGTGGGGACGGCGACGGAGATTTGTCCGTCGGCCGGGTGTCCGAGGCGCTCGTCCAGGTCCGCTTCCAGTGCGGCGAGGACGACCGGATCGTCGACCGGCGCGATGTGGTCGATGAACTCCAACTCCGGATGCGGGCTGTCCTCACGGCAGATCCGGGTGATGGTCCGCAGGTCGGAGAGCAGATCCTTTGGTTCGATCCCGAGGGCGATCCGCAGACCGCAGCCGCCGTGCGCACTGACGGCCTTGCCTCGTTTGTACCGCGAGTGGGTGAGCGGCACGCCGTCGAGGAATCCGCCCAGGCTGCCCACGACACGTGAGTGGTCCCGGATGCCCAGCAGCGGTACCGGCGCGCCGCCCGGGACCAGGGAGATGTCGGTGCGGGCCTGCCCGAGCGACCTGGAGACAGCACCGCGGATCATTTCCGGGTCCATCTGACGGATGGCGAAGGAGAGACCGAACCGCTTGTCCTTGAGGTGATCGGGGATCAGCCGGTACCCCTGGTCGCAGCCGATGGCGTACACCGTGCTGTCGAGGGCGAGCAGGAGCAGGGCGGCCGTACGGCGGACGCGCTCGGTGACCGCGATGCCGGTGGTGCGGGCCATGGACGCGCACCAAGGAGCCTCCGACTGCTCCATGCCGCAGGTGATGTACACAGCCGGCACCCCGAGCGTCTCCGGGAGGTGCACGGTGGCACCGAACGAGTCCAGCAGGTCCGTGTCGAGGGCGTCCAGCATGGCCTCGCGGGTGGGGGCGGTGCGGGGCAGCCGGTAAACGGTACGCACCACGGTCTTTGGTGCCACGGCATGTCTCCTTGCGGCGAGAAATGGGGGGATGCGCGGGATCGGGCGGACGTGCTGGAGCCGTACCGGGCCAGGAGCGTCGAGTACACGAGTAATGTTGGCATGGCTCCGTTTACGGTGTCAACGTGCTCACTATGGAGTGTCGATGGCGGAACGTGTACACTCATGCCATGACGGACAACGCCGCTTCACCGGACGGCCCTTTGGTCACCGGCTCCGAGATCGCCCGGCTGGCCGGAGTCACCCGGGCCGCTGTCTCCAACTGGCGCCGGCGCTACGAGGACTTCCCCGCCCCGGCGGGCGGCGCGGCGAACAGCCCGCTCTACGCCCTCGCCGATGTCCAGAAGTGGCTGACGAAGCAGCACAAGGGCCAGGCGGTGTCCCCCGAGGTCGAGTTGTGGCAAGCCCTGCGCGCCGCGTACGGGGAGCAACTGGTCGCGGGTCTGGCGGAGGTGGCCGGGGAACTGGCCGGGGAGGACAGCCCGGGGCTGCCGGAGGAGATCGCCGGCCGGGTACGGACGCTCGCCCGCACCGAAGCCCCCGTCGATCTGGTGAACGCCCTGACAGAGCGTTTCATGGACTCCGCCCGGCGCACGGGATCCGATCAGGTGACCTCCGAGCGTGTGGCGCGCGCCGTACGCTACTTCGCCCCCGAACTACCCTCCGGCGCCACAGTCTTCGACCCCGCCTGCGGAATCGGAGTGCTGCTGCTGACCGTTGCCGCCGAGGCGGGGGTCCGCCGCCGCGGGCAGGAGTTGGACGCCGACAGCGCCCGCTTCGCTCAGCTTCGCGCCGGATTGATGGGCCGGCCGGATGTACGCGTCGTGGCGGGTGACTCCCTGCGCGCCGACGCCTGGCCGGGGCTGAAAGCGCAGCTCGTCGTCTGTGACCCCCCGGCAGGCGTCACCGAGTGGGGACGGGAGGAACTACTGCTCGACTCCCGCTGGGAGCTCGGCACCCCGTCCAAGGCCGAAGGTGACCTCGCCTGGCTTCAGCACGCCTACGCGCACACGGCGCCCGGTGGGGACGTCCTCATGGTCATGTCGGCCTCGGTCGCCTACCGCAAGGCCGGCCGCCGCATCCGGGCGGAACTCGTACGCCGGGGCATCATGCGCCAAGTCGTCGCCCTGCCACCGGGGACAGCCACCTCCCATGCCCTGCCCGTTCACCTCTGGTGTCTGCGGCGCCCCGAAACCGCCGGGGGGACGGACACCCACCACACCGTGCGCATGGTGGACCTGACCGGCAACAGCCCCGACGGCCCCCTGGACCCACGCCCCGACCAGATCGCCGACGTGCCCCTGGTCGAACTCCTCGACGACACCGTCGACCTGACCCCCGGGAGCCATCTCCGAGCCCGTCACCGCGACTACCCCGGTGAATACGCGGCCCTGCGCCGGGAATTGACCCACGAACTCCGGCGCCTCGCTTCCCTCCTGCCTCAACTGCCGCCGGGCGAAGGACCGGGCTCGCTGGACGGCGCCACCACCAGCGTCGCGGATCTCGCCCGCGCCGGACTCGTCACCTACACCGGCACCGGTCAGGAACCCGTATCGGCCAGCGAGCAACTCGACACCGACTACCTGAACGGGTTCCTGCGCAGCCCCGCCAACGCCCGCCGATCCACCAGCGCCAGCGGCACCCACCGCCTGGATACCAAGGGCGCACGCATCCCGCGCATGGGCATCGAAGAACAGCGCCGGTACGGCTCCGCATTCCGCGCCCTGACCGCGTTCGAGGAGGGGATGCGCAAGGTCGACGAGCTGAGCCGGCAGCTCGCCGAACTCGCCCGCGAGGGCCTCGCCGCGGGCGCGCTCGCACCGGGCGAATGACACCCGCCCCGCCCCGCGACCCTGCGGGCCCGCGCCGCCCGCCCGTCAGCCGGCGGCCGGCAGAAACGGGCTGGGTACCCCGCTCCACGTCACACTCAGCGCCTCCCGTGCCCGCGTGCACGCCACGAACAGCAGGCAGCGCTCCCGCAGCAGATCCGCCTCGTGCTGGAGCGCGTCCGCCTCACGCGGGGTGATCTCCCGAGCGAACGGCACGGTGCCCTCGGCCACCCCGAGAACCGACACCGCCCGGAACTCAAGCCCCTTCATCGCGTGCATCGTCGCCAGCCGTACCCCCTCGGCCCGCTGCGCCGACCGCCCCTTCACCCGAGCCACCGGAACACCGGCGGCCCGCAGCTTCTCCTCAGCCGCGTCCAGCGACAGATTGAAGCGCGCGCACACCCCGATCTCGTGCGGAGCCAGGCCCTCGGCGAGCAACCCCCGGACCCGGCCCACCAGGGCCTCGGTCTCCTCCGCCCGGGTCGGATACCCCTGTATCCGGGGACGCCGCCCGTGCAGCAGCGAGCGGTACCCGGCCAGCGAGTCCGGCCCCTCGCCATCCAGCGCGTCAACGCTGACGGGCGCCAGCAGCCGCGCCGACCAGTCCAGGATCTCCTCCGTGGAACGGTAGTTGACACGCAACCGGAAGCTGCGGCCGGTCGTGGCCACACCCAGTGAGCCCAGCGACACCCGGGAGTCGTAGATGCGCTGATGCGGATCACCGGTGAGGAACAGATCGTCGGGCCCCGGGGCGACGGCGGCGCGCAGCACACGCCACTGCGCCGGATGCAGATCCTGAGCCTCGTCCACGACGACATGGGCGTACGGAGCCTGCCCTGCGGCCAGCAGTTCCGCCGCCCGCAGGCAGATCCCCAGATGCGTGGTCTCGCCCCGCTCCCGCAGGAACTCTTCGAATCGCTCGACGGCGCTCCACACCTCGCGGCGGCGCGCCGGACCAAGACCGGTGCCCCGGCCGCGCCGGCTCGCACCGAGGTACGCGTCGAGATCGCGCAGGTTCTGGCCCAGGACGACGTGCCGGTACTCCTGGGCGAGGAACTGGGCGGTGAACGGCAGACCGAGCTGCTTGACTGTCTTCTCCCACACCTGCCGCTGCTCACGGTCGCCGAGCGGCCTGGGCACCGCCGTCGACCTGGTCCGCACGATGCCGTTCGCCCAGGCGTCCACCGTCGTCACATCGACCCGCGCCAGCAGTGCCTCGTCGTGGTCGAGCAGCAGGCCGAGCATCTCGCGCAACCCGGCGGCGAGCGCGTTGGTGTACGTGGTCAGCAGAATGCGACTGTCCGCGCGGGCGCCGAGCAGATGCCTCACCCGGTGCAGCGCCGCCACCGTCTTGCCCGTCCCCGGTCCGCCGCTGACCTGGACCGGACCCCCATACGAGGTGCGGTACGCGACCCGCCGCTGGGATGGGTGCAGAAAGACCCGCCAGGCCGCGAACGGCTTCTCCAGCACCTCCTCCAGCTCCCGCGCCCCGGTCACCAGCCGGATGCGCGCCGGGGTGTTGGCGATCACCGTGGCCAGGTCCTCGACCGGCTCGGCGGGCGCGTCGGCGGGCCGGCGCACCGCCACCACATCACGGTAGACCTCTTCCGGGCTGAAGCCCTCGGCGAGGTATTGCAACACCTCCAGCTGATCCTCCGGAAGAAGCGTGGCGAACGCTTCCAGCTGGGCCTTGTCCATCAGGGAACGCGCGGCCCGCAACACCTGGTCGTCGATGCCGAGTTCGCGCAGCGTACCGTCCGAGACACCGGCGAACAGCAACCGGGGCGCGGTGCGCGCGGCCGTCTCGTACAACGGGGTCAGTTCGTCCAGCGCGACGGCGTCGCGCACCTCCAGAGCACGCGTCGCGGAGTTCGCGCTGTACAGCCGCTTCGCCGCCCACGTGTACGCGTCGTCGTGCGGCAGGACCTTCACCAGCAGGAACATCTCGCTGCCGTCATCGGGGGCGAGTACGACGCCCCGCCAGAAGTCGGTGACACGAATGGTGCGCATCCGCTGGTCGCGGGCGTTCTCCACGGATTCGAGGTGCAGGCCCTTGTCCGCGTTGAGCTCCGCGACGCTCATGGCCTGGAATTTCGCCATGGCCTTGCGCACTCCGGCCCGTACCGGCTTCTCCAGAGTGTCGTAGCCGTCCCAGAAGCTCTGGGCGAAGGCGAGGCGCGGCATGGGGGTCCCTTCGTTCGTGTGCCGGGCGGGCAGCGGTCAGGGGCCGGCGAAAAGGGGCCGGCCGGTCGGGTGCGGGCCCCGCACGGGGCCCTGCGGTCACGACGGCGGGGCGGCGCCCGCCGCCAGCCGCCCGGCGATGCCCTGGATGTCCGAGAGCAGGTGCGCGGGGTCGCGCGAGAGGTCAAGGGCGTGCTGGTACAGCCGCATGCCCCGTCCGTCCGGCCCCGCCGTCCCCCGTACCTCGTGGAAACGCTCGGGCCGCCGTCCGGCCGCGTACACCAGGTGCGCCTCGCGCAGGCCGAGGACGGTCGCGTAGGTGAGCGCCTGGTAGAGGTCGGCGTTGAGCAGCCCGTCGGCCTTCTCGATCTTGTACTTGGCGTCGACGACGGCGAGCGGGGTGCGGCCGTCGCCGGTGCGCACGACGAGATCGGGACGCATCCGCACCAGGCCGGCGGTGTCGAGGTGGTGGAGATCCTGGAGGCGGGCGGTCAGGCCGTGCTCCCGGAGGCCCTCGCGCAGCGCGACGGTGACGAAGTCCTCGAACAGCCGGTTCATGTCGAGCAGAAAGCCGTCCACGGTGAGCGGATCGGTCCTGGGCGCCCGGTGTTCCGGGGCGGAACCGCGCAGCACGGCCTCGGCGAGCCGCAGCGCCGGCTGGTAGCGGGAGTTGAGCCGGGACGGCTGCCAGCGCGGCAGCTCCTGCCCGCGCACGAGCGGCCCGGCGTCGACGAGCCGCGCCCGCTGATGGCCGAGGCGCCGCCGTACGGGGGCCGGGACCCCCGGCAGCCGCAGCAGCCGCTCGGTGGCCGCGCGAAGGATGCGGTTCTCGGCGGTGTCGGCGGTGTACGCGTCGTAGGCGATCTCCACGGGCGGCGTACGCCCGAAATGCCGCCGGATCTGCTCGGCCTCACGCAGCCGGCCCCGCACCACCAGCGCGGACTCCTCCACCACTCGGTACCCCTGGAGCACCCCCTTCGACAGCGCCGCGTCGATCTGCCGCTCCACGGCATGCGCGAGGGCGGGCACGACATCCTCGTAGACGCCGACGTCCACGGTGCCCTCCCGGCCCTCGCGCCAGGCACGCGCCGGGTCGAGGCTGAATCCGAGCAGGAAGAACAGCCGGCTCACCGGCACCTTGGGCATGATCCGCACGACCGGGCCGCCCCGGGTACGTACGGCACCGACCCGGCTTCCCGCCCGCAGCAGCCAGTGACCGTCCCGGCCGGGGTCCGGGGCCGCGCTCGCCAGAATTCCCGACGCGGCGAGAGCCCGCCCGGCCGTGGCGGTGAGTGGCACGGACACCGGGGACCCGTACTCACGCAGGCTGACCTCGGTGGTGGGGGCGGCGGGTGTGCCGGTACGTGGGCCCGGCACGGTGGAGGTGACCGTGCCGACGCCCGGGACGGCGGCGCTCACGCCGTCCGATCCTGCCCGCGCAGCGCGTCGAGGCCGTAGCGGGCGGCGATGTCCAGGCCCTCGCCGTAGTGGTGCTCTTCGAGTAGCGGCAGGATCTTGGTGCGCCACGTCCGGTCAAGGCCGTTGTCGCGATGGACACCGGGCTTCATGAGGTATGAAGGGCCGATCGCGAAGTCCGGGTCGCCGATGCGCTCGTTGAGGGCGTCGAGGAGATGGGCGGGCGCCATGTCCAGGCCCTCCCGCTTGAGCCAACGCGGCAGCAGTCCGGCGGTCGGCTCGGTGCGCGGGGACAGTTCGACGAACGCGAACCGGCGCCGCATCGCCGCGTCCACGAGTGCGATCGACCGGTCGGCGGTGTTCATGGTGCCGATGACGAACAGGTTGGGGGGCAGGGCGAAGTCGTCCCCCGAGTAGGTGAGACGGACCGACTTCGTCCGGTACTCCAGGAGGAAGTACAGCTCGCCGAAGACCTTCGCCAGATTGGCGCGGTTGATCTCGTCGATGATCAGGAAGTGCGGCAGGTGCCGGTTGCCCTCACGGGAGGCGAGATCGGCCAGCTCCCGGAGCGGACCCGCCGACAGCCGGAAGGCCACCTCCCGCGTTTCCGGATCCTCCACGGGCCGGAAGCCCTCGAAGAAGTCCTCGTAGGCGTAGGAGGGGTGGAACTGCACGATCTTGACCTGTTCGGGGCCACCGCCGAAGTACTCGGCGAGCTTCATCGCCAGGTACGTCTTGCCGGTGCCCGGCGGACCGTGGAACACCAGCTGCCGCTCATCCAGCAGCAGCACTCGCACCTCCTCCAGCCAGGCGCGGTCATGGACGAGGAGGTCGTCGGTGAGGGTGTCGGTGATCTCCGGCAGCGACAGCTCCCGCAGCGCAGGCGGCTGGGGCGCGGGTTCCGCGCCCGCGCTGACGTCGCCCAGCGTGGCCTGTTCGCCCGGCTGCCCGGTGAGCGCGTCCAACGCATCCAGCACGCTGGTCAGGTCCACCACGTCATGCTGCACGGACAACTTCTGCTGAACGGTCTCCGGCAGGTCCTCGTAGGCGTGGCTGTCCCGCTCCCAGCTGACGCTGCGGCGCAGATCGGAGAGGCCGCCTGGGGAGGCGGCCTGGGTGGCCTTCCCGGTGATCCGGCCGATGTGCAGCCGGCTGCTGCTTATCGTGACCACGGTGTCCCCGAGACGTACCTGAGTCAGAAAGGCGTGCAACTCGTCCACGAGGCTGCGCTTCTGGCTGTACGAAGCGGCCCCCTCGTACCCTTCCTCGACGAACCGGCGCAGCGCGCTCTTGGTCGGCTCGCTCTCCTCCAGCGGGGGCAGATGACTGCCAGGGAGCGACACAATCCCTTCGTCCAGCCACAGATGCCGGACGAGGTTGTGCCCCGAGACATTGGAACCGCGTACCAGCCACGCCTTGCGCGGGGGGCGCCAGGCGGTGGAGAGGTAGTCGGCGAGCGGATGGCCGTCGTCAGTGCGCCAGGTCTCCGGGCCGGAGGCGCTGTAGCCGCACACCAGCGCGGCGGCGGCCGACGACGAGTTGCAGATGATGTCCTCGGCGGCCACCCAGCCCGGCGCTGTCCGTGACCCGCCGGGTTCGGCGGGGGCATCGATGAGTCG
>NZ_JBHWJL010000077.1:0-19406 GCF_042731495.1 Streptomyces sp. NPDC059853 | reverse complement strand
ACGATGAACTGCGCCTGCCCGCCCTCGCGTTCCAGCGGCATGACGGACAGCCGGGCGGCGTCGGCGGCGACCGCCGAGCCGTAGTCGCGGCGGATCAGGTGCAGGCACAGATCGAGCCCGGCGGCGGCCCCGGCCGAGGTGAGGAACTGCCCGTTGTCCACGTACAGGACGTCCGGGTCCACCTCCACGGCCGGGTGGCGCTCGGCCAGCGCCCCGGCCGCCAGCCAGTGGGTGGTGGCGCGCAGGCCGTCGAGGAGGCCGGTGGCCGCCAGCGGGAAGGTGCCCGAGCAGATGGAGGCGATCCGGGTGCCCCGGGCCGCCGCGTCCCGCAGCGCGTCCCGGACGGCGGGCGGGAGCGGGGCGGCGGGGTCGGCGGTGCCGGGCACGATCACCGTGTCGGCGTCCCGCAGCCCCTCCAGCCCCGAGGGGGCGCGCAGCGTGAAGGCGCCCGCGTCCACCTCGGCGTGCTCGGCGCACACCCGGACCCGGTAGCCGGGCCGCCCGTCGGGCAGCCGGGTGCGGGCGAAGACCTCCAGCGGGGTGGACAGATCGAACGGGATCACCTGGTCCAGGGCGAGTACGGCGACGGTGTGCATGGCCAGAACGTACCGCGCCGCCGGTTCCGTACTGCCGCCGTGGGAGTGGAGAACGGGGCATCGGGCCAGGTGGGGCGGCTTGTGGGGCGGCTGGCGGTTATCCGTCGGTGGGTGGCACTCCTGCCACGGGCCGGTGTTCCGGCCGCCGCCCGGCGCCGGGGCCGTATCGGGTTCGGGCCCTCGGTGAGGAAGTGCTTCGGCCCGCTCGACGCCGGCCCCCTTCGAGGTGCCGCACGCCGGTGCCGCCGCGTCCGGGGGCGCGCCGGGCGTGGCCGGGAGATGGTCAGCGGCGTGAGCCGGAGGCCCGGCCCGGGCGGCTCAGGGCCAGACCAGGCAGTACGGCTGGTGGCCGGCCTCGTGCAGCCGCCGGGAGAAGTCCTGCCACTCGTTGAGCAGCCGGTAGACGCCGAACGCGTCGGTGGGCCCGCGCCGGTCGGGCACCGTGGACCAGATGAACGCCGCGGCGCCCACCGTCTCGTCGCCGATGGCGCGCAGCGGGTCCACGGCGGTGGTGGGCAGCTTCACCACGGCGTAGTCGGGGTGGAGCACCACCAGTTCCAGCGGCGGGACGCGGTGCAGCGGGATGCCCTCGATGCCGGTGAGCACCATGGCGGCCATGGTCTCCGGCTTGATGCGGGTGAACATGCCCTGCCCCAGCTCGTCGCCGCCCAGCTCCTCCGGGCGCATCGAGAGCGGGACGCGGGCGGCGGTGGCGCCGTCCGGGGCGCCGAAGTACTTGTAGGTCACCGCCAGCCGGCCCCCGCCCAGCCGGATCTCGCTGTCCGCCGGGCCGGCGGCGCCGCCGGGACCGCCGGTGCCGGGAGTGCCGCCGGTCTCGCCCTTGCGGCGGTGCCGGCCCCGGCGCGAACGCGGGCGCGGGGCAGGTTCGGGCCCGAGGTCTCCCTCGCCCGGTCCGCCTCCGCGCTGCATGCCACCGCCCCGCCTCGGCGCGGTCCCCGCCGCGCAATCCGATCATCGTCTCAGAAGGGACCTCCCCCGACAGGCGCTCGCGAAACGCCCGAACGCACAGCTGTCTGAGGGCTCTGCCACCATGGAACGGTGACGCACACCTCTGAGGCCACCCCAGTTTCGCAGACACTCTTCTCCCGTGCAGCCCGCGTGACCCCCGGCGGCGTGAACTCTCCGGTGCGGGCCTTCGGCGCGGTGGGCGGAGTGCCCCGGTTCATGGCGTCCGGTACCGGTCCGTACGTCACGGACGCCGACGGCCGCGAGTACGTCGATCTGGTGTGCTCCTGGGGGCCGATGATCCTCGGCCACGCCCACCCGGCCGTCGTCGACGCCGTTCAGGCCGCCGTCGCCCGGGGCACCTCCTTCGGCACGCCCACCGAGGGCGAGGTCGCGCTCGCCGAGGAGATCGTGGACCGCGTCACCCCGGTGGAGCGGGTACGGCTGGTCTCCTCCGGCACCGAGGCCACCATGTCGGCGATCCGGCTGGCCCGCGGCTTCACCGGCCGGGAGAAGATCATCAAGTTCGCCGGCTGCTACCACGGCCACGTGGACGCGCTGCTCGCCCAGGCCGGGTCCGGCGTCGCCACCTTCGGGCTGCCCGACACCCCCGGCGTCACCGGCGCCGCCGCCGGCGAGACGGTGGTCCTCCCGTACAACGACCTCGACGCGGTACGCGCCGCCTTCGCCCGCCACCCCGGCGAGATCGCCTGCGTCATCACCGAGGCCGCCGCCGGCAACATGGGCGTCGTCCCGCCGCTGCCCGGCTTCAACCAGGGCCTGAAGGACCTGTGCGCCGAGCACGGCGCGCTGTACATCTCCGACGAGGTGATGACCGGCTTCCGGGTCAGCCGCCAGGGGTGGTTCGGCCTGGACGGGGTAACACCCGATCTGATGACCTTCGGCAAGGTGATGGGCGGCGGCTTCCCCGCCGCCGCCTTCGGCGGGCGCGCCGATGTGATGGAGAAGCTCGCCCCGGCGGGCCCCGTCTACCAGGCGGGCACCCTCTCCGGGAACCCGGTGGCCACCGCCGCCGGCCTCGCCCAGCTGCGGCTGCTGGACGACGCCGCCTACGCCACGGTCGACGACGCTGCCGCCAAAGTACGGGCGATGGTCACCGCCGCGCTCACCGAGCAGGGCGTCCCGCACACCATCCAGTCGGCGGGCAGCATGTTCTCCGTCTTCTTCACCGAGGCGGCCGTCCCCGACTACGCCGCCGCCCGCCGCCAGCAGACGTTCCGCTTCACCGCCTTCTTCCACGCCATGCTCGCGGCCGGGGTGTACCTCCCGCCGTCCGCCTTCGAGGCGTGGTTCCTCTCCACGGCCCACGACGACCGCGCGCTGGAACGGATCGCCGACGCGCTGCCCGCCGCCGCCCGGGCCGCGGCCGAGGCCACCGAGTAACCGAGAGCAGCGAGGAGTACGTACCAGTGAGCAGCGCGACCGGCACCGAGCGCACCACCGTCCACGTGATGCGGCACGGCGAGGTGCACAACCCCGACGGACTGCTCTACGGGCGGCTCCCCGGTTACCACCTGTCCGCCCTGGGCGAGCGCATGGCCGAGACGGTCGCCGAGGCCCTGGCCGGGCGCGACATCACCCACGTCGTCGCCTCCCCGCTGGAGCGCGCCCAGGAGACCGCCGAGCCGGTCGCCAAGGCGCACGGACTGCCGGTGGCCACCGACGGGCGGCTGATCGAGGCCGCCAACGTCTTCCAGGGCAAGAGCTTCGGCGTCGGCGACGGCTCGCTGCGCCACCCCGGCAACTGGCGGCACCTGCGCAACCCGTTCCGCCCGTCGTGGGGCGAGCCGTACGTCGAGCAGGTGGTGCGGATGAAGAGCGCCCTGGACGCCGCCCGGGACGCCGCGCGCGGCCACGAGGCGGTGTGCGTCAGCCACCAGCTGCCCATCTGGATCCTGCGCAGCTACGTGGAGCACCGCAGGCTGTGGCACGACCCGCGCAAGCGGCAGTGCACGCTGGCCTCGCTCACCAGCTTCACCTACGAGGACGACCGGATCGTCTCGGTGCGCTACTGGGAGCCGGCGCTCGACCTGGTACCGGCCCACCTGCGGGCCGGCGCCAAGCCGAAGAAGGGCGCCTCCAAGAGCGTCGGCGCCTGAGCCGCACCGCCCCACCCGGCCCCCTGTCCCGAGGCGTTTGCCCAGCTCAACGGGGCTGTATTCGGGACAAGGGGGGCGCGGAAGATCGCCTCGGGGCGCATGGGAAACTTTTCACATGATCGAGAGCCGCGTGTCCCCGCGCCGACGCCGGGCCCTGAGGACGGGCGTCGCCGTCCTGTCCCTGGCCGCCGTTCTCACCGCCTGCTCCGGATCCTCGGCCGGGCCGTCCGGCGGCAACAGCAACATCGTCCAGGGCACCGGCCAGATCACCCACGTCCCGGCCGGCGAACGCCAGCCGCTGCCCGCGCTGAGCGGCGAGACCACCGAGGGCGGGGAACTCGACCTCGCCGACTACCGGGGCGAGATCCTGGTGCTGAACGTGTGGGGCTCCTGGTGCGCGCCCTGCCGCGCCGAGGCGCCCAACCTCGTCACCGTCGCCGAGGACCTGGCCGATGACGGGGTGCGGTTCGTCGGCATCAACACCCGCGACCTGGACGCCGCCAACGCCCGCTCCTTCGACGAACGGTTCGGCGTCCCGTACCCGAGCCTGTACGACCCGAGCGGCAAGCTGCTGCTCCAGTTCCCCAAGGGCAGCCTCAACCCGCAGGCCATCCCCTCCACCCTGGTCGTCGACCCGGAGGGCAACATCGCCGCCCGCGCGCTGAAGCCGCTGACCGAGGAGGAACTGCGCTCGGCCATCGAGCCGGTGCTGGCCGAGGCCGCCGGTACCACCGAGAAGTGACGGCGCGATGTCCTTGCACACTCTCGCCGCCGTCACGGACGGCAACGAGACGATACTGACCGGGGCGCTGCTGCTGGCCATACCGGTGGCCCTGTTCGGCGGCCTCGTCTCCTTCTTCTCCCCCTGCGTGCTGCCGCTGGTCCCCGGCTACCTCTCCTACGTCACTGGGGCGGGCGGCGCCGACCTGAAGGACGCGCGGCGCGGCCGGATGTTCCTGGGCACCCTGCTGTTCGTCCTCGGCTTCACGCTCGTCTTCGTCTCCACCGGCGCGCTGTTCGGCGAGTTCGGCCGCACCCTGCTGGAACACCGCGAGATCATCAACAAGATCGCGGGCGCCCTCATCGTCGTCATGGGCCTGCTGTTCATGGGGCTGCTGCCGCGGCTGTCCGGACGCCAGTTCAAGCTGCCCGTCAAGCCCGGCGCCGGGCTCGCCGGCGCCCCGCTGCTGGGCGCCGTGTTCGGCATCGGCTGGACCCCCTGCATCGGCCCGACCCTCGCCTCCGTGCAGTTCCTCGCCCTGAACGAGGCCACCGCCGGGCGCGGCGCGCTCCTGACCGTCTTCTACTGCCTGGGCCTGGGACTGCCGTTCATCCTCGCGGCCCTCTTCTTCCGCCGCGCCCTGGGCGCCTTCGCCTGGTTCAAGCGGCACTATGTGGCCGTGATGCGGGTCGGCGGACTGCTGATGATCGTCACCGGCGTCCTGCTGTTCACCGGCACCTGGGACCGGCTGGTGTACGACCTCCAGGTGTGGTCCTCCGAGTTCGACGTTTGGATCTGAACGACATGGCCAGCGACAACGTGCACGACGGTCGCGCCGCCCGGGACGCAGGCGACGAGGCCGCCGCGGGCGCCGGGCTCTCCACCGCCCCGGCGCAGGAGGACGAGACACCGGCCGGGGCCGGCGGCGAGCGCGCGGGCGGTACCGCCCAACCCGGCTCGTTCGGCGGGGTGCGCCGCCCGGGCGCCGCCGGCACGGCCGGCTGGCTGGCCCGCGAGGTGACCGGCTGGTCCCGCTGGGCCTGGCGCCAGCTGACCTCGATGCGGGTCGCGCTGATCCTGCTGTTCCTGCTCGCGCTCGGCGCCATCCCCGGCTCGCTCATCCCGCAGAGCGACGCCAACGCCCTCCTGGTCGAGGAGTTCAAGGCCGACAACGAGCTGCTGGGCCGGGTCTACGAACGGCTCCAGCTGTTCGACGTGTACAGCTCGGTGTGGTTCTCCGCGATCTACATCCTGCTGTTCGTCTCGCTCATCGGCTGCATCGTCCCGCGCACCTGGCAGTTCGCCGGCCAGCTGCGCGGCCGTCCGCCGCGCGCCCCGCGCCGGCTGGACCGGATGCCCGCCTACACCACCTGGCGCACCGGCGCCGACCCCGAGCAGGTGCTCGGCGCGGCCCAGCGGGTGCTGAGGCGGCGGTGGTTCCGCACCGCCCCGGGCGAGGGCTCGGTCGCCGCCGAGAAGGGCTATCTGCGCGAGGCCGGCAATCTCCTCTTCCACATCTCGCTGATCGTGATGCTGGTCGCCTTCGGCACCAGCCAGCTGTTCTACTCCGAGGGCGGCAAGCTGGTGGTGGAGGGCGACGGCTTCTCCAACACCCTGCCGCAGTACGACGACTTCTCCTCCGGCACGCTCTTCGACGTCGACCACGACCTCGACCCGTTCGGGTTCACGCTGAAGGAGTTCACCGCCGAGTTCTCCCGCGAGGGCCCCGACCTCGGCACCCCCACCGTCTTCCGCGCCGACATCACCTACTGGACCGCGGACGGCACCGAGACCGACGCCACCGTCCAGCCCAACCAGCCGGTGGTCATCGGCGACTCCAAGATCTATCTGCTCGGCCACGGCTTCGCCCCCGTCATCACCGTCACCGACGGCCAGGGCCGCACCGCCTACTCCGGCCCGGTGCCGTTCCTGCCGCAGGACACCGCCCTCACCTCCACCGGCGTGGTGAAGGTGACCGACTACCTCGACGAGAACGGCGACCCCGAACAGCTCGGCTTCCAGGGCTTCTTCAACCCCAGCTACGCCATCGACGAGGTACGCGGCCCGCACTCCACCTTCCCGGACCCCGATCTGCCGGTCCTCACCCTGACCGCCTACCACGGCGACCTCGGCCTGGACTCCGGCATCCCGCAGAACGTCTACCAGCTCAACACCCGCAAGCTGGAGCAGTTCACGGACGAGGACGGCGAGCCGTTCCGCTTCGATCTGCTGCCCGGGGAGTCCATCGACCTGCCCGACGGCAAGGGCACGATCAGCTACGAGGGGTACGAGCGCTGGGCCACCTTCAAGATCAGCACCAAGACCGGTAACGGCTGGGCCCTCACCGGCGCCCTGGCCGCCGTGGCGGGCCTGGCCGGCTCGCTGCTGCTCCAGCGCCGCCGGGTGTGGGTGCGGGCCACCACCGACGACGCGGGGCACACCGTGGTGGAGCTGGCCTCGCTCGGCCGTACCGAGTCGGCGCGCATCCCCGAGGAACTCGCCGCCCTCGCCGCCGCCCTCCAGCCGGACGCCCCCATGATTCCCGAGTCCTCCGATCAAGGAGCGCGCGCATGAATCTCGCCATGAGCGAGGAACTCGCCGACCTCAGCAACTATCTGATCTACTCCGCGATGGCCGTCTACACCCTGGCCTTCGTCGCGCACATCGCCGAGTGGCTGTTCGGCAGCCGCAGCAAGGTGGCCCGCACGGCGGCGGCCCTCACCGCCGACGACCGGGCCGTACCGGCGCAGCGCGGCGCGGACACCATCAGCGTGACGGTGCGCGGCAAGGGCGGCACCGACGTCCTGGAGCGTCCCGCGGTCGTCACCCGCTCCGCCAGCCCCCAGCGCGACGCCGTGCCGGACGGTCCCGGCGCCGCCGCCGGGGACGAGAAGGGCGACCTGTACGGGCGGATCGCCCTGTCGCTGACGGTCCTGGCCTTCCTCATGCACCTGGCGGCCGTCGTGGTGCGGACCGTGGCCGTGGAGCGGGCCCCGTGGGCCAACATGTACGAGTTCTCCACCTCGTTCTCGATGACGGTGGTGGCCGCCTATCTGCTGTTCCTGCTGGCGAAGAAGAACGTGGCCTGGCTGGGCCTGCCGCTGGTCGCCACCGTGCTGCTGGACCTGGGCCTGGCGGTGGCGGTGCTCTACACCGACAGCACCCAGCTGGTCCCGGCGCTCGACTCGGTGTGGCTGATCATCCATGTCGCGCTCGCCATCGGCTGCGGCGCGCTCATGTACGTGGCGGTGGTCGCCACCGTGCTGTTCCTGTTCCGGGACTCCTACGAGAACAAGCTCGCCTCGGGCGGCACCCCGGGGAAGCTGGCGACCTCCGTGCTGGAGCGGCTGCCGTCCTCGGTGTCGCTGGACAAGTTCTCCTACCGGATCACCGCCGCCGTGTTCCCGGTGTGGACCTTCACCATCATCGCGGGCGCCATCTGGGCGGAGAACGCCTGGGGCCGCTACTGGGGCTGGGACCCCAAGGAGGTGTGGGCCTTCATCACCTGGGTGGCGTACGCGGCCTACCTGCACGCCCGCGCCACGGCCGGCTGGAAGGGCCGGCGGGCCGCCTACCTCGGGATCGCCGGCTTCGTGTGCTACCTGATCAACTACTACGGCGTGAACATGTTCGTGAACAGCCTGCACTCGTACTCGGGGCTGTGAGCCGGGGCCGCGCCCCGGCCTGACGACCGGGGCCGCCGGAGACTACTTCGCGGGGGGATCCTGCGGGCCGCCGCTCTCGTCCGGGTTCCGGTCCTGCTGGCGCAGGTCCTCCTCGCGGCGCCGCAGGTCCTCCTCCCAGCTCTCCAGCAGCTCCTTGTCCTTCGCGTTCTCCTCGCGCTGCTTCTCGTCGTTCAGCGAGCGCAGGAAGTCCGGGTTGTCGTCCGGGGCGACCCAGCCGCCCCCGCCGCCGGAGCGGCGCCCGAACGCGGGACCGCTGCCCGTGGCACCGGCGGCCGCGCCGCGCTGCCGGCCGACGAAGATCCAGGCGATCGGGCCGATGATCCAGGCGAAGACGATCAGCAGGATCCAGATCAGCTTGGGGAGGTGCCTGACCTCCTCGTCCTTGGTGCTGATGCAGTCCACCAGGGCGTAGATGGCAAGGGCGAGCGGTACCAGATACATCAGTACCCTGAGCATGATCGTCCCCCTGGGGAAGTGTGACCGGGCCGGGGCGGGGCCCCCTGACTAAGGCCAGGGTAATGCGTCGGCAATACTGAGGCGCATGGCATACGACGACCTGCGCGCGCTGCTGAAGGCCCTGGAGAAGGACGGGGAGCTGAAGCGGGTGACCGCGCGGGTCGATCCGCACCTCGAAGTGGGGGAGATCACCGACCGCGTCAACAAGGCGGGCGGCCCCGCGCTGCTGTTCGAGAACGTCAAGGGCTCGGCGATGCCGCTGGCCATGAACGTGTACGGCACGGACCGGCGGCTGTTGAAGGCGCTCGGCCTGACCTCCTACGACGAGATCGGCGAGAAGATCGGCGGGCTGCTGAAGCCGGAGCTGCCGCACGGTTTCACCGGGGTGCGCGAAGCGTTCGGCAAGCTCGGCTCGATGACGCACGTGCCGCCGAAGAAGGTGAAGAGCGGCCCGGTGCAGGAGGTCGTGCTCAAGGGCGACCAGGTGGACCTGGAGGCGCTGCCCGCGCTCTTCACCTGGCCGGAGGACGGCGGCTCCTTCTTCAACCTCGGCCTCACCCACACCAAGGACCCGGTCAGCGGGGTGCGCAATCTGGGCCTCTACCGGCTCCAGCGGCACGACAAGCGCACCATCGGCATGCACTGGCAGATCCACAAGGACAGCCGCAACCACTACCAGGTCGCCGCGCGGCGCGGGGAGCGGCTGCCGGTGGCGATCGCCTTCGGCTGCCCGCCGGCCGTGACGTACGCCTCCACCGCGCCGCTGCCCGGTGACATCGACGAGTACCTGTTCGCGGGCTTCCTCCAGGGCAAGCGGGTGGAGATGGTGGACTGCGCCACCGTGCCGCTCCAGGTGCCGGCGCATGCCGAGGTCGTCCTGGAGGGCTGGCTGGAGCCGGGCGAGATGCTCCCGGAGGGCCCGTTCGGCGACCACACCGGCTTCTACACCCCGCAGGAGCCCTTCCCGGCGCTGACCATCGACTGCGTGACGATGCGGAAGAAGCCGCTGTTCCAGTCGATCGTGGTGGGCCGCCCGCCGACCGAGGACGGGCCGCTGGGGCGGGCGACGGAACGCTTCTTCCTGCCGCTGCTGAAGATCATCATCCCGGACATCGTGGACTACCACCTGCCGGAGGCGGGCGGCTTCCACAACTGCGCGATCATCTCGATCGACAAGAAGTACCCCAAACACGCGCAGAAGGTGATGTCCGCGGTCTGGGGCGCGCACATGATGTCCCTGACGAAGCTGATCATCGTGGTCGACTCCGACTGCGATGTGCACGACCTGCACGAAGTGGCGTGGCGGGCCCTGGGCAACACCGACTACGCCCGGGACCTGCTGCTCACCGAGGGGCCCGTCGACCACCTGGACCACGCCTCGTACCAGCAGTTCTGGGGCGGCAAGGCCGGTATCGACGCCACCGCGAAGTGGCCCGAGGAGGGCTACACCCGCGACGGCGGCTGGCCGCAGATGGTCGTCTCGGACCCGGATACGGCGGCCCTGGTGGACCGCCGGTGGAAGGAATACGGCCTGTGACCGCTCTCCCCGCATCGGCGTCCCAGCCCGCCCCCCAGGCGATGCCGGGGCGGCTGCGCGCGTTCCTGAACGTGGTGATGTTCGAGCACTCGGTCTTCGCGCTGCCCTTCGCGTACACCGCCTCCCTGACGGCGATGTTCCTGGCGGAGGGCCGGCGGGTGGAGTGGGGGACGCTCGGACTGGTCACGGCGGCGATGGTGGGGCTGCGGTCGTTCGCGATGGCGGCGAACCGGATCATCGACCGCGAGATCGACGCGCGCAACCCCCGCACCCGGGGCCGGGAGATGGTCACCGGCGCCCTCTCGGTCCGCGCCGGCTGGGTGGGCGCCGCGCTCACCCTGGTGCTCTTCCTGGGCGCCGCCGCCCTGCTGAACCCGCTGTGCCTGGTGCTGGCGCCGGTCGCGGTGGTGCCGATGGTGGTCTACCCGTACGGCAAGCGCTTCACCGACGTCCCGCACGCCATCCTGGGCCTCGCCCAGGCGGCCGGCCCGGTCGGCGCCTGGCTCGCGGTGACCGGCAGCTGGTCCTGGGAGGCGGTACTGCTCGGCCTCGCGGTGGGCATCTGGATCGGCGGCTTCGACCTGATCTACGCCTGCCAGGACGTCACCACGGACCGCGCCCAGGGCGTACGGTCCTTCCCCGCCCGCTTCGGCGTGGCCGCCGCCCTGCGCACGGCGCGTGCCTGCCACGCGGTGACGATGGCCCTGCTGATCTGGTACGCGGCGGCCACGGACGCCGGCCCCTGGCTGTGGACCGGCCTCGCGGTGGTGGCGGGCGCCTTCGTCTACGAGCACTCCCTGGTGAAGCCGGACGACCTCTCCCGCCTGAACCGGGCCTTCTTCACGGTCAACGGCTTCGTGGGCATCGCCCTGTTCGCCTTCGCCCTCACCGACCTGCTGGTGCGCGGCCTGACCATCTTCTGACGGTCGGGCGGCCGGGTAGGTGCGGAACCGGTCACCTCACCTGGGGGAATCCTCGACGAAGTGATCGAACTCGTTGTTCCGCACGCCGAGGACGAACGCGTCCCACTTGGCGCGGGTCGTCGTCACGATCTTCTCCGGCTCGTCGGTCTGCCGGATGTGGATGAGGTCCCCGTCCCCGGCGGCCACCTCGAAGCAGTGCTCGTCGCTGCCGTCCTCCACCTCGGCCCTGATCCAGTCCAGATGATCGAGACTGCGGTTCTCCGCCATGGCGGCCCCTCCTGAATGTCACCTGAGCGGTACTCACGGTACCGGGCGGGGCAGCGGCGGTCGACGCCGCCCGGCCGCTCCCCGGCACGGGGCGGGGCTCACGGCCGGGGGGCGGGGCCGCACCCGGTCTCAGGTGCCGGTGTCCAGCTGTCCGGTGGCCGGGGGGAACGTGCCCGGGTACCGGGTGAGCCGGGTCCGGGCCGCGCGGCGGTCGGCGTGGCTGTCATGACGGAGCGTCAGTTCCGCAGCGTAGGCGCGGATGAGGCCGGACAGGACGTACCGGTCGGGGCGCTGCACGCTGACGAGGTGCTGCCGGGTCAGTTCCATCAGCAGCGGCTGCACCTGCGCCATGGTCAGCCCCGCCAGGCTGGCGGCCGCCCGCGCGGAGATCCAGGCCGTGCCGGAGAGCGAGAGCAGGCGGAACAGGCGTGCCGCGTCCGGGCTGAGCACCCGGTAGGACCAGGAGAGCACGGTCCGCAGGTCGGTGTGGGCGTCGGCCCCGGTGAACAGGTCCAGGCTTCCCCGCGTGCGGTGGAGTTCGTCCGCGATGTGGGGCAGCGCGTGGTTGGGGCGGGTCTGCGCGACGGTGGCGACGATGGCCAGCGCCAGCGGCAGCCGCCCGCAGAGGTCGATGATGTCGCGCACCGCTTCGGGGTGGGCGTCGGTCTGGTCCGCGCCGAGGCGCCGGGCCAGGGCCTGGCGGGCCTCCTCCGGGGAGAAGGCGCCCAGGGTCAGCGGGCGGACGTCGTGCGTGACGATCAGGCCGGGCAGCTGGGCGCGGCTGGTCACCAGGGCCATGGAACCGGGCGTGCTCGGCAGCAGCGGCCTGAGCTGGCTCTCGTCGAGCCCGTTGTCCAGCACGACCAGCACCCGGCGGCGGGCGAGCAGGCTGCGGAACATGGCGATCTTGGCGTCGAGACCGGCCGGGACGCGGGCCGGCGGCACCTCGAAGGCGCCGAGGAAGTCCTCCAGGGCGTCGGCCGGGTCCAGGGGCCGGCCGGACTGGTCGTAGCCGCGCAGATTGACGAAGAGCTGCCCGTCCGGGAAGGTGTCGGCGGCCCGGTGCGACCAGTGGACCGCGAGCGCGGTCTTCCCGGTGCCGGCCGCCCCGTCGATCAGGACGGCGCGCGGGGTCGTTCCCGCCTGTTCCTCGTCGACGCAGGCCCGCAGCTCGGCCAGTTCGGCCGACCGGCCGACGAAGGTGGACAGTCCGGCGGGGAGTTGCGCGGGCCGGGAGATGACCTCCAGCGGGCCGCGCCGGGGTATGCGCCCCGCCGGTCGGGGGCTCGCGGCCCAGGACGGTTTGCCGGGCGCCGGGTGCGGCAGCCGGAGGTCGTGCTCCAGGATCGCCTGGTGCGTGCCGCGCAGTTCGGGACCGGGGTCGACGCCGAGTTCCTCGCCGAGGCGGCGGCGTATGTCGTCGAAGCGCCGCAAGGCGTCGGCGGGACGGCCGGAGAGATAGAGGGACCGGAGTAAGAGGTTCCAGGCCCTCTCCCGCAGCGGGTGCCGGGCGGTCAGGTCCTCGGCGACCAGCACCGCCTGCTCGAACTCCCCCTCGTGCAGCAGCGCGTCGGTCCGCAGCTCGACCGCTTGGAGGCGCAGTTCCGTCAGCCGGGCGGACTCGCGCATCGCGAACCCGTGGTGTTCCACGTCCGCCAGCGCCGTACCGCGCCACAGGGCCAGCGCCCGGTCGACCTCCGCACGCGCGTCCGTCGCCCGGCCTTCGGCGAGCAGTTGCCGGGCGTCCACGACCAACCGCTCGAAGCGCGCGGTGTCGCGGACATTCTCGGGCAGCAAAAGGGCATAGCCTGTGGACTCCCGGGCAAGTACCGTATGGTCCGTCCGGCGGCTGCGCGGGGGTTCGAGGACATCGCGCAGTCTGCTCACATGGGCGTACAGGGTCGCCACCGCGCTGGGCGGAGGCCGTCCCTGCCAGACGTCCTCGCACAGCACATCCACCGGAACGGAGCGGCTGTTCTCCAGGAGCAGCCGGATCAGCAGGACGCGCCGCAGGGGTGGCCCGAGGTGGAGATCCCGCCCGCTCCGGCGGACGGCCAGGGGACCGAGCATGGAGACCTGCAAGTCGACTTCTACCACCAGGCGGCTTTCCAATCCCCCCCGCTGAGGACGTCCCGTCCGCCGTTGAACTGGGGGCACGGTCGTTGATCATGCTAGTCCGTCGGCGTGCGGTTCCGGCTTGGCGCGCTGGGCGTCCCGGCCGGGCACGGGGCGGGCTCCGGGCCGGTCCCGTCGGCGGCCTCCTCAGGCTCTCCGGGCAGCACGCGCCCCGTGCGCAAGTATGCGGCAAGTGAGCCACAAACGGGCGGCAAGTCGCGGGTGAGATGGTCGCACTGTCCTCGCCGGTCCTCCGCGCGCGAAAACCGGAGAACCGGTCCCGTTGCCGGGCGGTGACCACATGCCGTCATGTGTCCGTCCGGCCATGACGAACCGTCGCCCGTCCATTCGTGGGGCGACGGAATAGCGCCTTGTCCGCATGCGAACGTCCCTCCACGTCCCGACAGTTTCCGGCCGTCCCGGACGGTGCATTCCGCCGGCGGCCGGGATCCCCCTGTACAGCGCACGGAACCACCCTTTCCTTTTCCCCGGGCACGTCGGGTTCCGCACCCCGTGTCCGAGCAGTGGCCAGGGACATCCGACGGTAGAAGCATCTAGGGAGCTCTTCGTGGCGACGCGCCCCCCCGTACAGGCAGAGAGGCATTCCGACGGTCACCGCAAGGCCGGCACCGTTTTCCTGAGGAGACCGCGCGATGTCCGGCGGGACTCCGGGATCGCCGAGCCCGGCCGGGAGCCCGGCCCGGGGTCTTCCGTCCAGTTGTCGTCCGAGCAGTGGCTCGTCCACCGCGCCGAGATCGTCCAGTACGTCAGGCATCTGCTGGACGGTGACCTCCACACGGCCGAGGACGTGGCCCAGGAGACGGCCATCCGGTTATGGCTCCATCCCGAGGTACTGGAGTCCGGGCGGTCACTGACGCCGTGGCTGCGGACCGTGGCCCGCAACATCGTGGTCGACCGGCACCGCCGGGTCCGCGCGCGGCCGGCCGAGGTGAATCTCGCCACGGAACTGGATATGGAGGGCCCGCAGGCCACCGTCAGCAATGTCCTGGACGGGCACCGGGCATTCGAGGCGATCGAATCGGAGACGGTTGTCGAGGACATGCTGTCGTGCCTGTCGCCGAAGCACCGCGCCGCGGTACTCGCGGTCTATGTCCAGGGCCATCATGTGAACGAGGTGGCGGCCATGCTGGGTATTCCGCCCGGCACCGTGAAATCCCGTTGCCATAAAGCGATACGACAGCTCCAGCAGGTGTTCCGGGTCGGGGAGACATCCCGGATGGCGGCGTAGCACCATCGCGCGGAAAGGCCGGATTCCCCTGCCGCGCGGGGGAATCCGCCCGGAAAGGGGGCTACGCGCCGACGGCGTGGAAGCCGCCGTCCGCCCACACCACGGACCCGGTCGTGGCGGGCAGCCAGTCGGACAGCAGCGCGCACACCGACCTGCCCACCGGTCCCGCGTCATCGGTCCGCCATCCGAGCGGGGCCCGGGCCCCCCACTCCCTTTCGAGGTCCCCGGAGCCGGGGATGGAGGTGGCGGCCACGGTCCTGACCGGACCGGCGGCCACCAGGTTGACCCGGATCCCCCGGGGGCCCAGCTCCTTGGCGAGGTACCGGGTGACGGACTCAAGACCGGCCTTGGCGACCCCCATCCAGTTGTAGTCGGGCCAGGCCTGCCGCGCGTCGAAGTCCATCCCCACCACGGAGGCGCGTGCGCTCAGCAGCGGAAGCACGGCGCGGGTCAGCGACATGAACGAGTAGGCGGAGACCTGGACGGTGGTGGCGACGTCCTCCCACGGCGCGTCCAGGAAGGGGCCGCCGAGGCAGGACGGCGGGGCGAACCCGATCGAGTGCACCACGCCGTCCAGGCCGGACACGTGTTCGGATACCCGGCCGGCCAGTGCGTCCAGGTGCCCGGGGTCGGTGACATCCAGTTCGATCACCGGGGCCGGGGCGGGCAGCCGCCTGGCGACCCGTTCGACCAGGCTGAGCCGGCCGAATCCGGTGAGCACCACCTCGGCGCCCTGCTCCTGGGCGACGCGGGCCACGTGGAACGCGAGCGAGGCGTCCGTGAGCACGCCGGTGATCAGCAGTCGTTTGCCGTCGAGCAGTCCGGTCACGATCTCTCCCTTTGCTGACTCAGTGGCCCATGCCGAGGCCGCCGTCGACCGGCAGGACCGCGCCGGTGATGTAGCCGGCCGTCCCGGAGGCGAGGAAGGTGGCCGCCGCGGCGACGTCCGCGGGGTCCGCGGCCCGGCCCAGCGGGACCTGGCGCAGGATGTCCCGCTTGCGCGTCTCCGGCAGGGCCTCGGTCATCGCGGTGGCGACGAACCCGGGGCTGATGACGTTCGAGGTGATGGCCCGGCTGCCGAGTTCCCGGGCCAGCGACCGGGCGAAGCCGACGAGGCCGGCCTTGCTCGCCGCGTAGTTCGCCTGGCCCTCGCCCCCGGAGAGGCCCACCTCGGAGGCGATGAAGATCAGCCGGCCCCAGCGGTTGCGGAGCATGCCGCGTGCGGCGCGCCGGGCGACGCGGAAGGAGCCCGTCAGATTGGCGTCCAGGACGCGGGTGAACTGTTCCTCGCCCATCCTCAGCAGCAAGGAGTCGTCGGTGATGCCCGCGTTGGACACCAGGACCTCGACCGGGCCGTGCGCCTCCTCGACCGCGGTGAACGCCGCGTCGACCCGCGCGGAGTCGGTCACGTCGCAGGTGACGCCCAGGATCCCGTGCGGCAGCCGCGGGTGCGCGCCGCGGTGGGTCACCGCCACCTTGTGTCCCTGCTCGGCGAAGCGGCGCGCGATCGCGAGCCCGATGCCGCGGTTGCCGCCGGTGACCAGTACCGACCGTGCCACGTGCGCTCCTCCTTTCCCCCGATGGGTCGGGCCGGCCCTCACCGGGGTGCCGTGGATACGTAACAGGTGCCGTGGAACGCGTGCCGGTAGCCGAGCGTCCGGTACCACTGCTCCACCCCGGTCCCGGCTTCCACCTGGAGGAACAGGGAGGTGGCACCCGCGCCGGAGGCGCGGTCCGCGCACGCGTCCAGCAGCGCGCGGCCCACCCCCCGGCGGCGGGCACCGGCCACCGTGCCGACCGCGTAGACACCGGCGTAGGAGCCGGAGACCAGGACGACGGCGACGCCCACGGCCCGCCCGCCGGACACGGCGAGCAGATGGAACTTCGCGTCCTCGGGGCCGCTGGTGTCGAAGCTGCGGGCGAGGGCCCGGACATGGCTCTCCTCCAGCGGCCCGTACAGTTCCACGGCGTCCTCGCTGGAGTAGGCCGCGGAGAACGCGGCGAGGAACGCGTCCCGCTGCTCCCGGCCGACGCTCCGTACCCCGACCCCGGGCGTGCCCCCGGTGCCCGGTGGGCCGGCCTCGCGCAGCATCCAGGAGTCGCGGGCGTGCGGGGCGAAGCCGGCCGGTCCGTCCGCCGCGGCGGGGGAGAGGGGTGTCGTGTACAGGGCGGGCCGGCGGGCGCGCTCGCGCCAGGTGCCGGTGAGCGCGGCGAGGCCGGCCCGGGTGCTGCCGCCGTCGCCGTCGCCGTCGGGACAGAAGTAGTTGTAGTAGGGGTCCGTGATGAGATCGCTCAGCACCAGGTCCCCGTGGGCGGTCGTGCGCCGCTCGGTGCAGAAGGTGCTGAGCAGGAAGCCGTGGTGCAGTCCGAGCAGGGTACGGATCTCGGAGTTCTTCAAGCGGTCCTCCCGGAACGGTGGTGCGCGGGGCGGGGGCGGGGCGCGTTCACTCCGGGTCGGCCATCTTGATCCACTCCCCGCCGTCGGCGACGACGGCCTCCCCGGTGATGAAGCTGGCCTTCGGCGAGGCCAGGAAGGCGATCACCTCCGCGATCTCGGCGGGCTCGGCGACGCGCCCGAGGAAGTTGCCGTCCTCCGGGCCCCCGGGCCGGCCGATCTGCTCGAAGTACGCGACGGCCGGCGGGGTCCTGACCCAGCCGGGCAGCACCGCGTTGACCCGGATGCCGAACGCGGCCAGATCGGCGGCGGCGTGCTTGGTGAACGCGACCAGGCCCGCCTTCGACACCCCGTAGGGCGCCGTCTGGGGGGTCGCCTGGATCGCGCTGATCGACGCCACGTGCACCACGGTGCCCCGGGTCCGCCGCAGCGCGGGTACGGCGGCGACGGTCGTCGCGATCGGCCCCATCAGGTTGGTGCCCAGGACGTGTTCCCAGGCGGCGGTCGGCAGTTCGGCCAGCGGGCCGGGTTCGCCGACCACCCCGTGCGCGTTCACCAGCACATCGAGCCGGCCGAACGCGGACACCACCTCGGCCACCGCCGCCGCGGCCTCCTCCCAGGAGGACAGGTCCGCGCGCACGGCGTGCGCGCCGGGGAGCGCGCGGGCGGCGTCGTCCAGCCGCCCCCGGTCGCGCCCGCACACCGCGACGGCGTGCCCGCGTTCGCTCAGCAGCCGGGCGGTGGCCAGCCCGATGCCGCTGGTTCCGCCGGTGACCAGGGCCACCGGGGTGTCCGACGATGCCATGAAGTCCTCCTGGCTCCCCGCCCGGGGAGCGGTCGGGTGCGCGGCGCGCACAGCGGGGTCCGGGGCGCCCGGCACACCACGGGACCGGCCGGGGAGCGGTCCCCGGCGGCGGCGCGGCGGTGTGCGCGGGCCGGTTCCGGGAACGTCACAGGCCCAGGCGGCGGCGGTAGGCCGCGAGGGTGCGGAGGAACCCGTCGACCTGCTCCTCGGTGTGGCCGGCGTGCGGGATCAGCCGCAGCAGCGCCTGCTTGCGGGGGACCGCCGGATAGCAGAACACCGGCACGAGGTAGCCGTCCTCGATGAACCACTCCCGCATCGTCATGGCGGCGTCGTCGTCGCCGATCGGGACCGAGAGCATGTAGGACGCGGCCGGGGTGGTCGGCATGCCCATCTCGTGCATGGCGGCCCGCATCCGGTCGGCCCGCGCCAGATAGCCGTCGACGATCGACGGGTCGTCCGCCAGGGCCTCGATGGTGCGCGCGGCGACATGCGCGGTGGGCGGCTGGATGGCCGCGGTGAACATCGAGGTGCCGGAGAGCACTTCGAAGGCGTCGATGGCGTGGGCCGGCCCGGCCAGCGCACCGCCCTCCAGACCGACCGCCTTGGACAGCGAGACCATGACGAAGTCGGCCCGCTCCCGGATCGCGGCGTACTCGGCGGCGAACGGCCGGTGGGCGGGCCCGTACAGCATGAAGCCGTTCGCGTCGTCGACCATGCTGATCGCGCCGTGCCGGTCGCACGCGTCCAGCAGGTCCATCACCGGCGCCATCGAGCCGTCGGCCGAGTAGACGCTCTCGATGATCACCACGACCTTCTGCGACCGGACGCGGCCCAGGACCCGGGCCAGGTCGGCGACGTCGTTGTGCCGGAAGGCGTGCACGGAGCGCCCGTACCCGAGACCTTCGACGGCCTTCCAGATGCTCCAGTGGGAGTCCCGGTCGAGGACGAAGACGGTGTCGCGGTTGTGGACCTGGAGGGCGTCGTCGAACCGGGCGGAGTGGCTCATCGCGTGCACGAAGCCGACGTTGGCCAGCAGCCCGGTCGCGAAGGTGATGGCCCGCTCCTTGCCGGTCCGGCGGGCGATGGACTCCTCCAGCACCTGGTGCGGGCGGCAGATCCCCTGGGTCATCCGGGAACCGCCGGTGGTCAGGCCGTAGGTGCGGGCCGCTTCGGTGAACGCGTCGGTCAGCGAGAGGCGCTTGTCCAGGTCGAGGAAGTTGATGCTCGCGAAGTTCACCAGCTCGCGGCCGTCGCGGACGATCGTGGGCCCGACGACGCCGTCGATCACCGGCGGCCGGGAGACCGTCTCGTGGCCGCTCGCGTCGACGAACTCCGCGAACGACCACGGCGCGAGGCGGTCGGCGGGGGGAGAGGTACGGGTCATGGTGTGCTGTCTCCTGGGACGGGACGGGACGGGACGGTGCGGGGGAGAGGGAGGGGCCGCGGCGGTGGCGGGGGCCGCGCGGGGGCCCGCCCGGCCCCCCCGCCCCCGGTGACCCCGCGGGGACGACGGGGGGGGGCCCCGGTAGAGGGACCCCCGGGGGAGACCGGCCGGGGCAGAGGGACGGCC
>NZ_JBHWJL010000076.1:0-19490 GCF_042731495.1 Streptomyces sp. NPDC059853 | reverse complement strand
GTCCAGCAACCCGGCTCCGGAACTCCACCGCCGCACCGTCCTGCGTACTGCCTGTACTGCTGGGTACTGCTGCCCGGCAGTTCATCCCTGCCGGGCCTTCTTGGATCTCCGCTACGAGCAAAACTCTAACCGTGCCAGCGCCGAATGTCTACTCCGGCGAGGAGAGATTTTCGCTTGGCCGGAGGTGAGGTAGTCGTGAGCCCGCCGACCGCGGGCCGCAAACGCGCCGACCCCCGCCGCCAGGGGCGACAGGGGTCGGGGTGGCCTTGCGGCCGGTTGCTGCGGGAAGCTCGGATCCGGTGGGACGGTATCCGTGCCTAAGCGGCCGCTGACGTGCGGGCGGCCGCGCGCCGGGGCGGCGCGGAAGAGCGGCGCCTGCCCCGGGAGGACGAACCGGACCTGGGTCCCGCCGCGGCCGGGGCCGCGACCACGACCGGGATACCGGAGGGGGCCTGGGCCCCGGTGATCCGGCTCAGAGCCTCACCGCGCGGGCGGACCTGCGTGGTGTGCGGCCGGATCCCCGCGTCCGCCATGAGCCGGACCATCGCCCGCCGCTGGTTCGGGGTGACCAGGGTGACGACGCTGCCGGACTCGCCGGCGCGGGCGGTCCGGCCACCGCGGTGGAGGTAGTCCTTGTGGTCGGTCGGCGGATCGACGTTGACCACCAGGTCGAGTTGGTCGACGTGGATGCCGCGCGCCGCGACGTTCGTCGCCACCAGCACACCGACATCCCCGGTCTTGAACTGGGCGAGCGTCCGGGTCCGCTGCGACTGCGACTTGCCGCCGTGCAGCGCGGCCGCCCGGACACCGCTCCTGAGCAGGTCCCGGACCAGCCGGTCCACACCGTGCTTGGTGTCCAGGAACATGATCACGCGGCCGTCCCGGGCGGCGATCTCGACCGTGGCAGCACGCTTGTCGGTGTCCTGGAGGTGCAGGACGTGATGCTCCATGGTCGTGACCGCGCCGGCCGACGGGTCGACCGAGTGCACGACGGGGTCCGTCAGATAGCGGCGCACCAGCAGATCGACGTTGCGGTCCAGGGTGGCGGAGAACAGCATCCGCTGCCCCTCGGGGCGCACCTGGTCGAGCAGCGCGGTGACCTGCGGCATGAAGCCCATGTCGGCCATCTGGTCGGCCTCGTCCAGCACCGTGATCTCCACCTGGTCCAGCCGGCAGTCGCCCCGGGCCATGAGGTCCTTGAGCCGCCCCGGGGTCGCGACCACGACCTCCGCCCCGCCGCGCAGCGCACCGGCCTGCTTGCCGATGGACAGCCCGCCGACCACCGTGGCCAGCCGCAGTCCGACGGACCGGGCGTACGGCGTGAGCGCGGCCGTCACCTGCTGCGCCAGCTCACGCGTCGGTACGAGCACCAGCCCTCGTGGCCGGCGGGCTTCGGCGCGCCGCCCCGCGGTGCGGGCCAGCAGCGCCAGGCCGAAGGCGAGGGTCTTGCCGGAGCCGGTGCGCCCGCGCCCCAGGACGTCGCGGCCGGCCAGGGAGTTCGGCAGCGTCGCGCTCTGAATCGGGAAGGGTGCCGTCATCCCCTGCCGGCCGAGCTCGGCCAGGAGAGGGCCTGGCATGTCGAGATCCGCGAACGCCTCGGCCGCGGGGAGCGCCGGGGTGATCGTCTCGGGAAGGGCGAACTCGCCCTTGAGCGCCGTACCCCGACGGCCGTGACCGGCCGGCCGGGCGGGCTCACCGGAGCGGCGCGCCGCCGGAGAACCGGCACGGCTGCCGCCCTTGCCGGTGCCCGGGCCGGCCCTGCGGGGGCGGGCGGAGTGATCGTTCGAACGGGTGCGGTTCATGCGGAACCTTCCTCGATGCGGCACATGCCAAGGAATTCCGCAGCGATTCGCAGCCTGGAGAATTACAAGTATGAACCGGTGGCAGAATAAGGCCGCTCCGGGGCCGGTACGGCTGCACGCGGCAACGGATGCGGAATTTTCTGGCGCACGGGGACGGGTATCGGGTGTGCCGCTCACGGCATGACTTTTCAGAATGCGCCAGAATACTGAAAGGCTGGAGCGGAATGCTCCCGGTCACCGGACGGATGAAGGCCGATACACAAAAAGCGCGGAGCTGGGCCCGCATCCCGGAGGAGACGGGCCCAGCTGCCGCGTGCGCTTCTGTGTCAGGCCGGAACGATGTTCTCGGCCGTCGGGCCCTTCTGGCCCTGCGCGATGTCGAAGGTCACCTTCTGGCCTTCGAGCAGCTCACGGAAGCCCTGGGTGGCGATGTTCGAGTAGTGGGCGAACACATCGGCGCCGCCACCGTCCTGCTCGATGAAACCGAAACCCTTTTCGGCGTTGAACCACTTCACGGTGCCAGTAGCCATGTCATATCTCCTCGGGGCAGTATCCCGACGCCAGCAAGCACGCGGGCGTCGCATTGCCGCAATGATCAGCCCGCCGGAAATGACCGGAAATACAAAGGTGCTCCCGCCGGGCACAGCCGGACGAGGGCACTTGAAGTTTCGGGAACCACAACTGCAACTGATAAAGACCGTAGCACACCGGAACGGCGCGTGCGCGGCGAACAATTACTGTTTCCCCGTTGCCGCACAAACCCTACCGGGGCGTCCACTCACATTCTTATCTCTCGGATGCAGATATGAGGACACTCCGGAGGCAGCATCGCGAGGCCCTGCCCCTCGGCGGGCACGGACAGCACCGCGCCGAAGCCGACGGGCGCGGGCCGGAGCGGGCGTCATGCCCGGTCGACGTGGACGTACACCCGGTCGAAGCGCGAGGAGGCCAGGTCCCGGCGGCGGATCATCCAGCTGACGACGGCGCCGTCCAGCCCGCCGGCCCGCTCATCGCACCGCCAGGTGGCCAGCAGGGCCCAGTCGCCGCCGTCCGGCGCCTCGTCGCCGACGAGGCGCAGCGGGTCGTCGTTGAGGACGACGGGGTGGGCGCCGAGCGCGAACGTCCAGGTCGGCCAGGAGCCGCCCACGTGCGTCCAGGCGCTCTCCAGTTCCTCGGCGAGTTCGTACTCCTCGTCGTCCGGCTCCTCCCACCTGGCCTCCGCGAAGCTCTCCGGCATCGGCGGGGACAGGTGGTGCCACATCGTGCGCATGTCCTGCGGCTCGAACGGCCCGCGCCCGGCCGTCACGCGCCGGACCGCCGCCGGTGTCCCGGCGGGGACATGGCGGACCGCGTCACTCATCGGGCCCCGCAGGCCCGGCTCCGGGTCGGCGAAGAACAACAGGTGGCCCGCCGCCGGCAGCGGGAGCCCGGTGGCGCCCGGGGGTATCAGCGCGCAGTCGACGCGGGCGATCAGCGGGTGACACGGGTCGGGCGCGTCGTCCGGCAGGACCGGATCGCCCCCCATCCGCACCGCGAGCGGCCCGTCACCGCCCTGAGCGACGAACGTGCCCGGCACAGTGGCCCGTATCCACGCCTCGGCCTCCCCCGCCGGCAGACCGCGGGAGGCCGCCTCGGCGCGGAAGCGGTCCGCTCTGCCGGTGTTCCCCTCATCGATCACGGCTCAGCGCGCCTTCTCCACCGGCTCCAGGATCGCCACGCACTCCATGTGGTGCGTCATCGGGAACAGGTCGAACGCCCGCAGGAAGCGCGGGACGTAGCCGGCCGTGCGGAAGTGGGCCAGGTCGCGGGCGAGAGCCGCGGGGTCGCAGGCCACGTAGCCGATGCGGCGGGCGCCGAGGGTGGCCAGGTGCTCCACGGTGCGCTTGCCCGCACCCGACCGGGGCGGGTCCAGCACGATCAGGTCGGCGCGGGTGATGCCGGTGCGCGGCAGCACCTGCTCGACCCGGCCGTGCTCGATACGGACCCGGGGCGCGTCGGCGAGGTTGTGCCGGGCGTCCTCCACCGCGCGCTTGGAGGACTCGATACCGACGACGGCACCGCTCTCGCCGACCCGTTCGGCCAGCGCGCCGGCGAACAGGCCCACACCGCAGTACAGGTCGAGCGCCGTCTCGCCCTTGCGCGGGGTGAGGCCGCGCATGAGCGCGTCCACCAGCAGATCGGGGGCCTGCGGGTGCACCTGCCAGAAGCCGCCCTCGCCGACCCGCCAGGTGCGGCCGTCCGCGCGCTCGCGCACGAAGGTCCGCCCGTGCACCGGGTGCACGGTGCGCCGGCCGGGGCCGCCGCCCTTGCCGCGCTGTTCCTGCGCGCGCATCACGGAGACCGGCCGGTCCAGTTCGACGAGCGGGAGCCGTCCGCCGGGGCGCGGGGTGATGACCACCATCCGGTCGTTCGAGCCGGTGGCCGCGATGGCGTCCACCGAGGCGATCTGCGGCCAGCCGCGGGCCTCGACGCCCAGCTCGGAGACGCCCTCGGCGGCGATCAGACAGCGGTCGATGGGCTCCACGTCGTGCGAGCGGCTGCGCCGCAGCCCGGCCCGGCCCTCCGCGTCGACGGCGTACTGCACCCGGGTGCGCCAGGCGGGCACCTCGCCGGGGGCGACCTTGTCGCCGGGCGCGGGCTCGACCGTGCCGTCCCAGCTGACCTCCTCCGGGGTGACCCCGGCGAGCTGGCGCAGCAGCTCGGTGAGCACCGCGGCCTTCAGCTTGCGCTGCGCGCCCGGCTTCACGTGCTGCCAGTCGCAGCCGCCGCAGCGGCCGGGCCCGGAGAACGGGCAGGGCGCCTCGATCCGTTCCTTGGCCGCGTCGAGCACGGTGACGGCGTCGGCGCGCAGGAAGCGCGAGTCGGCGCGGCCCTCGGTGACCTTGGCGACGACCCGCTCGCCGGGGTAGGTGTGGCGGACGAAGAGGACCTGGCCGGCCGGGGTACGGGCCACGCAGTGCCCGCCGTGGGCGACCGGCCCGATCTCGACCTCGTACTCCTCGCCGACCAGCGACGCCGCCGCGGGGGTTGATTCAGGCATGGTGGCGACGGCTCCAGAGCGGGAAGGGGGTGGGCAAAACAACGGCCGCCCAGTCTACGGGCTCCCCCGGCGCCCGCCGCACGGCAGCCTCCCCGCGCACGGGGCCCGTGCGCGGGGAGGGGACGGATCCTTGACGCCATCCGTACGGGTGGCAGGCCGGACACGGCGGGGGCGGGCGGGTAGCGTGGGCCGCACGGGCCGGGTGCCGGGCCGGTGTACGCAAGAGAGGGTGCGGGCGCAGCGCTATGCACATCGTGATCATGGGTTGCGGCCGGGTCGGCGCGACCCTGGCCCAGACCCTTGAGGAGCGGGGGCATTCGGTCGCGGTCATCGACCAGGACGCCACGGCGTTCCGCAGGCTCGGTTCCGGGTTCGGCGGGCAGCGGGTGACCGGTCTCGGGTTCGACCGGGACACGCTGACGGAGGCGGGTATCGCGGACGCGGGCGCCTTCGCGGCGGTCAGCAGCGGCGACAACTCCAACATCATCGCCGCCCGGGTGGCCCGCGAGGTGTTCGGGGTGGAGAACGTGTCCGCCCGGATCTACGACCCGCGCCGCGCCGAGGTGTTCGAGCGGTTCGGCATCCCGACGGTGGCCACCGTGCGCTGGACCGCGCACCAGATGCTGCGCCGGCTGCTGCCGGCCGGGGCGGAGCCGCTGTGGCGCGATCCCAGCGGCGGGGTGCAGTTGTCGGAGGTGCACATCACCCCGGCGTGGGTGGGACACAAGGTGAGCCGGTTCCAGCAGCACACCGGGGTCCGGGTGGCGTTTCTGACGCGGATGGGCGAGGCGATGCTGCCGACCTCCCGCACCGTCCTCCAGGAGGGCGATCTGGTGCACGTGATGATGTACAGCGATCAGGTGGCCGAGGTCGAGGCGGCGTGTCTGCTCGGTCCCGACGAGGAGCGGCAGCCATGAGGGTGGTGATCGCCGGGGCCGGCGCGGTGGGCCGCTCGATCGCCGGGGAGCTGCTGGAGAACGGCCACGAGGTGCTGCTGATCGACAACGATCCGGACGCGGTGGCGGTACGGCGGGTGCCGGAGGCGGAGTGGCTGCTGGCCGACGCCGCCGAGATCGCCACGCTGGACGAGGCGGCGCTGGAGCGCTGTCAGGTGGTGATCGCCGCCAGCGGCGACGACAAGGTCAATCTGGTCGTCTCGCTGCTGGCCAAGACGGAGTACGGGGTGCCGCGCGTGGTGGCGCGGGTCAACAACCCGAAGAACGAGTGGCTGTTCAACGACGCCTGGGGCGTCGATGTGGCGGTCTCCACCCCGCGGCTGATGTCGGCTCTGGTGGAGGAGGCGGTGAGCGTCGGCGATCTGGTGCGGCTGCTGCGCTTCAGCCAGGGCGAGGCCAATCTGGTGGAGCTGACCCTCCCCCAGGGGGCGGCGCTGGTGGGCACCCGGGTGGGCGAGGTGGCGTGGCCGCAGGACACCGCGCTGGTGACCATCATCCGGGGGGTGAAGGTGCTGATCCCCGATCCGGACGACGCGCTGGCGGCGGGCGACGAGCTGCTGTTCGTCGCCGCGCCCGCCCGCGAGGCCCAGTTGCAGGCGCTGCTGTCGCCGCGCCCGGTGAAGGAGTGACCGATGGAGGGGGCGCGGGTCAGGGCCCCTGCTCGGTGGCCGCCTCGGCGGCCCGGGCCGCCTCGCGTTCCTTCCGGTCCCGCTCCTCGGCCTCCATCTCGGCGATCACATCGATCGGGGCCGGCGCCTTCACGAGGATGATCCAGGTCAGATAGACGGCCAGCAGGAACGGCGGGATGCCGAGCGCCACCCGCAGCCAGCCCAGCTGGGTGGCGTCGCCCCAGAAGTAGATGGGGAAGGTGATCGCCGACTTGGCCAGCAGGATGGCGCCCCACACATAGCTCGCCTTGACGTAGGCGGCCTTGCGGCCGGGGTTGCGGGTGCGCCAGGAGAGCATCTCCCGGAACACCGGCCCCAGGATCAGCCCCAGCAGCGGCACGCCCGCCGCGGCCGTGGCCACGTAGGCGATGCCGAGGCCGAGGGTGTAGAGCATCCCGGGGAGGTAGAAGTTCTTGGCGTCGCCGGACATCATCGCGAAGGCCGCGCCGAAGGCCACGCCGAAGACGCCGCTGAAGGCGTGCTTGACGGTGTCGCGCTGGATGAGCCGGCCGACCGCCAGCAGGGCGGAGATCGTCAGGGCCGCGATGGCGGAGATCTTGATGTCCCGGTTGATGGTGTAGCTGAGCACGAACACCAGACCGGGCACCGTGGTCTCCACCATGCCGCGTGCGCCGCCGAACGCCTCGAAGAAGGCCGCCTTGGTGGCCTCCTGGTCGGGCGCCTGGGGGGCGACGCCGGGCCGGCCGGACGGGATCTCCTGGTCAGGTGGGGTCACCTGGCTACTCCTTGTCGAGGGGTCGCAGCTGGTATCGGGGGTTGAACAGCACCGGACGGCCGTGCGTCACCGCGATCCGTCCGGAGGCGACCAGCTCCCGGCCGGGCACGATCCCGGCGATGGCGGCCCGGCCCAGCCAGATCACTTCCAGCCGGGCGGAGCCGTCGTCCAGCTCGGCGGCCAGTGCGGGCAGCCCCGCCACCGTACGCTCGGTCACCGACCGCAGCGTACCGGTCACGCTGACGACCGGACGGCCGGCCGGGCCTTCCGCGCATTTGCTGATGGGGGTGCAGCGGGCCCGCTCGGCCTCGTCGGCGGCCCGTTCGGCCTCCTCGGCCGCGTGTGCGTCCGCGGCGGCCCGGCCCGGCCACCAGCGGGGCCGTCCCCGCCGCCTGCCGGGGTGGCCCCCGCTGCGTTCACCCGCGCTCATGCCTTCAGCGTAACGTCCCCGGCGTTCCGTTCAGCGTTCGAAGCGGTACCCCATGCCCGGCTCGGTGACGAAATGCCGGGGGTGGGCGGGGTCGGCCTCCAGCTTGCGGCGCAGCTGCGCCATGTAGACCCGCAGATAGTTGGTCTCGGTGCGGTAGGCCGGGCCCCAGACCTCCTGGAGCAGCTGTTTCTGGCTGACCAGCCGGCCGCTGTGCCGGATCAGCACCTCCAGCAGGTGCCACTCGGTGGGGGTGAGCCGGACGTCGCGGCCCTCGCGGTGGATCTTGCGGGCGGCGAGGTCGACCGTGAAGCCGGCGGTGTGGATGACGGAGTCCTCCTCGGCGGCGGCCGGCTCGGCGCGGCGGACGGCGGCCCGCAGCCGGGCGAGCAGTTCGTCCATGCCGAACGGCTTGGTCACGTAGTCGTCCGCGCCCGCGTCCAGGGCCTGCACCTTCTCGTCCGAGGTGTGCCGGGCGGAGAGCACGATGATGGGTGTCCTGGTCCACTCGCGCAGCCGGGCGATGACCTCGGTGCCGTCCACGTCGGGCAGGCCGAGGTCCAGGATGACCGCGTCGGGATGCCGGTCGCGGGCCAGCCGCAGCGCGGTCGCGCCGTCCGGGGCGGTGTCCACCTCGTACTGGCGCGCCTTGAGGCTGATCACCAGGGCACGGAGTATCTGCGGCTCATCATCGACCACGAGCACCCGGTGCATGCGCTCCCCCTTGTTCCCCTTGTTCGGATGGTCGGCTGTGCGGCAGGGCGTCCGGGGTGTCGGCGGGCAGGGTGAGCACCATGGTCATCCCGCCCCCCGGGGTGTCCTCGGCGTCCAGGGTGCCGCCCATGGCCTCGGTGAAGCCGCGGGCGACGGCCAGGCCGAGCCCGACGCCGTTGCCGCGCGGGATGTCGCCGTGCCGCTGGAAGGGCTCGAAGATGCGGCCCTTGTCGGCGTCCGGCACCCCGGGGCCCCGGTCGACGACCCGCAGCTCGACCTGGTTGCCCAGGGCGCTGCCGCGCACCAGGACCCGGGTGCGCGGGGGCCGGTACTTGACCGCGTTCTCCACGATGTTGGCCACCGAGCGCTCCAGCAGGCCGGGGTCGGCGGCCACCCAGGGCAGCGATTCGGGGATGTCCAGCGTCACCACGTCCGGCGCCACCCCGGCCAGCGCCCGCAGCACCACCTCGTCCAGGGCGGTGCGGCGGATCAGCGGCCGTACGGTGCCGGTGTGCAGCCGGGACATGTCCAGCAGGTTGCCCACCAGCTGGTCGAGGCGGTCGGCGCCGTCCTCGATGCTCTCCAGCAGTCCGGCGCGGTCCGCTTCCGACCACTCGACGTCGTCGGAGCGCAGCGAGGACACCGAGGCCTTGATGGCGGCCAGCGGGGTGCGCAGATCGTGCGAGACGGCGGCCAGCAGGGCGGTACGGATCCGGTTGCCCTCGGCCAGCTTGTGGGCGCGGGCGGCCTCGGTGAGCAGCCGCTGCCGGTCCAGGATGGTGGCGGCGTGCGCGGCGAAGGCGCTCAGCACCCGGCGGTCCTCGGCCGGGAGGACCCGTCCGGAGAGCACGAGCATGGTGTGCTCCCCCACCGGCACGTCGACGTCGGCGTCCTGGGGCCGCAGCAGCGGGCGGGGGTTGTCGGCGATGGCGGAGACACTTCCCACACAGCGCCAACGACCGCCGTCGTGGTCGCGTTCCAGGAGGGCCGCGCAGTCCATGCCGAAGGTCTCCCTGGCCCGGCCGAGGAGGGCGCGCAGGGTGTCCTCGCCGCGCAGCACGCTGCCGGCGAGCACGGTGAGCGTCTCGGACTCGGCGCGCAGCCGGGCGGCCTGCTGGGTGCGCTGGGCGGAGAGGTCGACCACCGAGGCCACCGCCAGCGCGATGGCGAAGAAGATCACCACGGTGATGAGGTCGTGGCCGCTGCCGACGCCCCAGTGGTGGAGCGGTTCGGTGAAGAAGTAGTCGAGCAGGACGGTGGCGAGCGCGGCGGAGACCAGGCCCGGGTAGAAGCCGCCGATCAGCGCGGCGAGCACCGTCATGGACAGGAACAGCAGGACATCGCTGGCGAACCCGGCCAGCGGCTGCGGGGGCGCGGCCAGCAGCACGGTGAGCAGCGGCGGCCCGGCCAGCCCGATGAGCCAGCCGGCGAGGGTGCGGGAGCGGCCGAGGCGGGCACCGCGGGCGCTGGGCAGGCCCCGGCCGCGGGCCACCTCGTCGTGGGTGACGATGTGGACATCGAGGTCGGGCCCGCTGTCGCGGGCCACGCTGGACCCGACGCCCGGCCCCAGGACGTGCTGCCAGGTCTTGCGGCGGGAGGAGCCGAGCACGATCTGGTTGGCGTTGACGCCGCGGGCGAAGTCCAGCAGGGCGCTGGGGATGTCGTCGCCGATGACGTGGTGGAAGGTGCCGCCCAGCTGTTCGACCAGGGTGCGCTGGCCGGCCAGTTCGCGCGGCGAGACCGCGGTGAGCCGGGCGGCGCGCGAGACGTGGACGGCGAGGATCTCGCCGCCGGAGCTCTTGGCCGCCATCCGGGCCGCCCGGCGGATGAGGGTGGCGCCCTCGGGGCCGCCGGTGAGCGCGACGACGATCCGCTCGCGGGCGTACCAGGTGGACCGTATGCCCTGTTCGGTGCGGTAGCGCTGGAGGTAGGCGTCGACCCGGTCGGCGGTCCACAGCAGGGCGAGTTCGCGCAGTGCGGTGAGGTTGCCGGGCCGGAAGTAGTGCGAGAGGGCGGCGTCCACCTTGTCCGGGGCGTAGATGTTGCCGTGGGCCATCCGGCGGCGCAGCGCCTCGGGCGTCATGTCCACGAGTTCGATCTGGTCGGCGCGGCGCACCACGGCGTCGGGGACGGTCTCGCGCTGCCGGACCCCGGTGATGGCGGTGACCACGTCGGCCAGCGATTCCAGGTGCTGGATGTTGACCGTGGAGATGACGTCGATGCCGGCGTCGAGCAGGGTGTCGATGTCGCGCCAGCGCTTGTCGTGGCGGGAGCCGGGGGCGTTGGTGTGGGCGAGTTCGTCGACGCAGACGACCGCCGGGGCGCGGCGCAGCACGGCCTCGGTGTCCATTTCGCCGCGTCCGCCGCCCGGGGGCGCGGCGGGGCGCCGTGGCACCGTTTCCAGGCCGCGCAGCAGGGCCTCGGTGCGGGGGCGGTCGTAGGTCTCGACGAGTCCGACCACGATGTCCGTGCCGCGCTCGGCGCGCCGGTGGGCCTCGCTGAGCATGGCGTACGTCTTGCCGACTCCCGGGGCGGCCCCCAGGTAGATGCGCAGTGTGCCGCGTCGTGCCATGGATCCATTGTCGGCGCCCGGCCGGGAAGCGGCCGGGGAGGGCGGTGCCGGGCCGCGCGGGGGCGGTCAGCGGCGGGCGGCGCGCTCCTCGCGTCTGCGGCGGCGGATGATCAGCAGGTCGAGGAACGCGACCACGGTCAGCACGCCGCAGACGATGGCCAGCGTGAGCAGCGGGGCGCGTCCCGGTGAGGATCCGGGCGTGCTGTTGGCCGCCCAGATGGCCAGCAGCACGGTGCCCGCCGCGAACACCGGGAGGAAGATCAGTGACAGCAGCCGGCGCAGCGGCAGATCGCTCTTGGCGGTGATCGGCTCGGTGCCGGTCCGCCGGTGACGGCGGTTGTCCATGGTTCGGCCTCCTCGCTGGTGACCGGGCGGGTACCCGCGAGGAGGCCGGTGACACGGACGGATCCGGTGCGGGGTCAGCGGACCTCGGAGATCTCCGGGCCGCGGCGCAGGTGGTCGAGGCCGCCGGCGAAGCGGGAGGTCTCGGTGGGCTGGCCCGCCTGCTCCTGCTTGACGCCGTCGGGCACCATCTGGGCGTTCTCCGGCAGCTTGAGGACGATCGGGTCGCGCGGGGCCATCGGCCCGTCGCCGCGCACCACGACGGTGTCGCGGAAGATCTGCTCCAGGACCCCGGCGGCCTGCGGGTGGACGGCGCCCTGGCCGGAGATCACGCCGCGCAGGAACCAGCGGGGGCCGTCGACGCCGACGAACCGCACGGTCTGCATGCCGCGCTTGCCGTCCGGCAGCTGGACGGGCACCTGCGCGCGCAGCTCCCAGCCGAGGGGGCCCTCGGTCTCGTCGATGATGCCGCCCTGCTGGGTGATGCCGGAGGCGATCTCCTCGCGGACCTCGGACCAGATGCCTTCGCGCTTGGGCGCGGCGAACGCCTGGAGCTGGACCGCGCTGTCCTTGAGGACGACGGTGGCGGCGACGATCGCGTCCCCGGCGACCTCGACCCGCAGCTCCATGCCCTGGACGCCGGGGACGAACAGGCCGCCGAGGTCGACCCGGCCCTCGGCGGGGTTGCCGACCTCGCTCAGATCCCAGGGACCCTCGGGGCGCGGCGCGGGCTCCAGTTTGACCCGGCGCACCTCCGCCTCGTCGGGTGCCTCCTCGGCCGTGGCCTCGACGGCTTCCTCGGGTTCCTCGTTCTTGCGACGACGTCCGAACACGTCACTGTCCTTTCCGGCCGGCGATCCCGCCGGAGCCGACCGCAGCGTAGGGGTTGTCCAGGCCGGCATGACCGCCCGTGGAGCCGAAACCCCCCGTGGCGCGTACGGAATCCGGCAGCTGATCGACCTCGTGGAACCGTACGGTCTCGACCCGCTGGACGACGAGCTGTGCGATCCGGTCGAATCGTTCGAACCGCACGCTCTCCCGCGGATCGAGATTGATCGCGATGACCTTGATCTCACCACGGTACCCGGCATCGATGGTCCCGGGGGCGTTCACCATGGAGACCCCGCACCGGGCGGCGAGTCCTGAACGGGGGTGCACGAAGGCCGCGTACCCCTCGGGGAGGGCGACGGAAACCCCGGTGGGCAGGACGGCCCGCTCGCCGGGGGCCAGCTCGGCGGCCTCGGTGGTGACCAGGTCCACCCCCGCGTCACCGGGCTGTGCCCGGGAGGGGAGGGGTACCTCGGGATCGATGCGCCGCAGGAGGACGTCCAGGGCGGTTGGGTTCACATGGGCACTCACGGTGCAGACCCTACCGCCGCCCGCGACCGCCGGGGACTGCCTGCCATGCTTGGCCGTATGAAGCCGTACGACGAACGACTGACCGTGCCCCGTTCCTGGTGGCTGATGGCCGCGGGCGGAGTCGCCCTGCTGGGCGTCTCGCTGCTCCCGCTGGGCACGGCGGCCCTCATCGCGGGCCTGGTGGTGGGGGTGGCGGGAGCCGGGGTGGCGCTGAGCAGCTACGGCGCCGCACGGATCCGGGTGGTGGCCGGCTCACTGGTGGCGGGCGACGCCCGGATTCCGCTGTCGGCGCTGGGCGAGGCCCGGGCGCTCGACGCCGATGAGGCGCGCGCCTGGCGCACCCATCGGGCGGATGCCCGGGCTCATATGCTGCTGCGGGCCTACATTCCCACGGCGGTCCGGGTCGAGGTGACGGATCCGGCGGATCCGACGCCTTATCTGTACTTGTCGACCCGGCGGCCGGAGCGGCTCGCCGCTGCGCTTTCGGCCCGCCCGGACGCGGTCTGACACCTCAGTCCGGGCGGACGGTCACTCGCAGTCCTTGCAGATGGGCTGTCCGCCACGCTCGTAGGCGAGCTGCGAGCGGTGGTGCACCAGGAAGCAGCTCATGCAGGTGAACTCATCGGCCTGCCGGGGCAGCACCCGGACGGACAGTTCCTCGTTGGAAAGGTCCGCTCCGGGCAGCTCCAGACCCTCGGCCTGTTCGAACTCGTCGACATCGACCGTGGAGGCGGACTTGTCGTTCCGCCGTGCCTTGAGTTCCTCGATGCTGTCTTCGTTGACGTCGTCGTCAGTCTTGCGTGGACTGTCGTAATCCGTAGCCATGCTTCTCTCCCCCTCTGGGTTCTGTGGTCTCTCCAGCGCAGGTAACGCGGGAGGGCCGAACTTTGTGCCCGACCCGAGGCGGAGATTTTGCCTCACATCAAGTCCTGTTACTCAATCGACACCCGATCGAACGCCTGAAGAGGTGATCATCTCCGCCCGTCGATCAGGCTCAGGACAGCGGACAAGCCGGTAATCATCGCTGCAATCCCCCGGAAAATGGTGGGTTGCGTATGCGATATATCACATACGGCTCAATTCCGCTCAATGCCGACTGAGATCCCGCCCGTGCATGATCTCAGACCGGCAGGGTCACCCGCATCACGAGCCCCCCGGTCTCCCGGGGGACGGCCACCACGTGGCCGCCGTGCGCCCGGGCCACCGAGCGGACGATCGACAGGCCGAGGCCGACGCCCTTGTCGCTGCCGGTGCGATCCTTCCCGAGCCGGCGGAAAGGCTCGAACATATTATCGACCTCGTAGGCGGGCACCATCGGCCCGGTATTCTCCACGATCAGCACCGCCTGCCCCGGCCGCGCCTCGGTGTCCACCCGGACCCAGCCGCCCTCCGCGAGGTTGTGCCGCACCGCGTTCTGCACCAGGTTCAGCGCGACCCGCTCCAGCAGCACCCCGTTGCCCTGGACGTACACCGGAGGCCGCACCCCCGCCAGATCCACACCGCGCTCCTGCGCCTCCCCCCGGGTCTGCTCCAGCGCCTGCCCCGCCACCTCGGCCAGATCCACCGGCTTGCGCTCCACCAGCTGGTTGTCGCTGCGCGCCAGCAGCAGCAGGCCCTCCACCAGCTGCTCGCTGCGCCGGTTGGTGGCCAGCAGCGTATTGCCCAGCTGCACCACCTCCGGCGAGGCCTGCGGATCGGAGAGCTGCACCTCCAGCAGCGTGCGGTTGATCGCCAGCGGCGTCCGCAGCTCGTGCGAGGCGTTGGCGACGAAGCGCTGCTGCGCCGTGAACGCCCGGTCCAGCCGGTCCAGCATCTCGTCGAAGGTGTCCGCCAGCTCCTTCAGCTCGTCGTCCGGGCCGTCCAGCTCGATCCGCCGGTGCAGATCCGACCCGGCCACCTGCCGGGCGGTCCGGGTGATCCGGCCCAGCGGCGAGAGCACCCGGCCGGCCATCACGTAGCCGAAGGCGAACGCCGCCACCGCGAGCCCCAGCAGCGCCATCAGCGAACGGCGCAGCAGCGCCTTGAGCGCCACGTCCCGCTGGATGTCCACGCAGCCCGCCAGCCAGTCCTTGAACTGGTCGCTGGTGACATTCCCGGAGATCCCCTGACAGGAGTCGGAGGTGATCTGGACCCGGGTGTCGCTGGTGATCAGGAACGGCAGCGCGTTCCCCTTGTGCAGCGCCTCGGCGGCCAGCAGATAGATGATCGTCAGCAGCAGCATGCCGGCGAACAGGAACATCCCGCCGTACAGCAGCGTCAGCCGGATCCGGATGGTGGGCCGCAGCCAGCTGCGCTGCGGATCGGCCTCGGGCGGATCGAAGTCCGGACGCGGCGGAGCGGGCCGCCGCGGCCCCGGACGGCCCGCGTGCGGGGGCTGCGCGGGCGGTGGCGGGGGCGGCGGGGAGGAGGGCGAGGACGGAGCGGTCATGGCGGTCAGATCCGGTATCCGGCGCCCGGCACGGTGGTGATCACCGGAGGCTCGCCCAGCTTGCGGCGCAGCGTCATCACGGTGACCCTGACCACGTTCGTGAACGGGTCGGCGTTCTCGTCCCAGGCCTTCTCCAGCAGCTGCTCGGCCGAGACCACCGTGCCCTCACCGCGCATGAGGACCTCCAGCACGGCGAACTCCTTGGGCGCCAGATGGATCTCCCGGCCGTCCCGGAAGACCTCCCGGCGGTTGGGGTCCAGCCGGATGCCGGCCTGCTCCAGCACCGGCGGCAGCACGGCCACCGAACGCCGCCCCAGCGCCCGGACCCGGGCCACCAGCTCGGTGAAGGCGAACGGCTTGGGCAGATAGTCGTCCGCGCCCAGCTCCAGGCCCGCCACCCGGTCGCTGACGTCCCCGGAGGCGGTCAGCATGAGGACCCGGGTGGGCAGCCCCAGCTCCACTATCCGGCGGCACACGTCGTCCCCGTGCACCAGGGGCAGATCGCGGTCGAGCACCACCACGTCGTAGTCGTTGAGATCGATGCGCTCCCCGGCGGCGGCACCGTCGTACACCACGTCCACCGCCATGGCCTCCCGGCGCAGCCCGGTGGCCACCGCGTCAGCGAGCAGCTGCTCGTCCTCGACGACGAGTACGCGCACGTCCCTGGTCCTTCCTCGCACAGCCCGACGGGAGTCCGATGGGGCTCCCCGGTCCATCCTGCCTCGCCCGGCGGTAAACCGGTGGTAAGGGACCCGGCGGGCACCCCGGGTGACGGGCCGGTGGTGCCCGGGTGACATCCGGGTGGCCCGGGGACGGCGTGCGGCCCTTTTTCCGGCGGCGCAGGTTTCCGCTCCGGAAGGGCCGGGGAAGACCCCAGGACACCCCGCGATCACCCCCCTGAAGGCGGCAAGCCCACGCGTGCTGCCGACCGGTCGGGCCCGCCGTGACCGCACCCACCCCGGCACCTCCCCAGTGCCGCCGATCGAAGACGAGGGGGCGCACCATGGACGCGTTCACCAGTGGAATCCTGCAGCGCATCGAGAGCACCGAGTCCGATCTGCACCGCGCTCGTGAGGCAGGAGATGTGTTCACCGTGGATGTCGAGCAGGCCGAGCTGGACGATCTCCGCCGGCTGGCCGCCGAACACGGTGTGCAGGTCGGCTCCGCCGTCTGACACGGACAAGGGTGAGGGCCCCGGGAGCGAGCGCTCCCGGGGCCCTTGTCGTGCCGTACGTGCCGTGCCCGTCGTGCGGCCGGCCCCGGCGGGCCGGCCCGCGCCGTCAGTCGTGCCAGGCGCCCAGGTCCTCCAGCAGCGGCTGCAGCACCTCGAAGACGGCGGGGGTGGCCGCCACCGTCAGCGCGCCGTCGGGCGCCAGCCCCGGCCGGCCGCCGGTCCGGGCACCGCCCTCCCGGGCGATCAGGTCTCCGGCGGCCAGGTCCCAGGGGTGCAGTCCGCGCTCGTAGAACCCGTCGAGCCGACCGCCGCCGACATCGCACAGGTCGATGGCCGCCGAGCCGGACCGCCGGATGTCCCGCACCTGCGGGATCAGCCGCTGGGCGAGTGCCGCCTGGGCGGTGCGCACGCTCGCCACGTAGTTGAACCCGGTGCCGATCAGGGCCCGGTCCAGCGGGGCCGCCGGGCGGCAGCGCATCGTCTCCGGGGCGCCGCCGGCCCGCACCCGGAAGGCTCCGCCGCCGCGCACCGCGTAGTAGGACTCCTGGCGCATCGGCGCCTCCACGGCCGCCGCCACCACCTCGCCCTCGTACTCGGCGGCGATGGACACCGCCCACTGGGGCAGCCCGTAGAGGTAGTTGACGGTGCCGTCCAACGGGTCGACGATCCACCGGACCCCGCTGGTGCCGGCGCTGCTGCCGCCCTCCTCCCCGAGGAAACCGTCCTCGGGCCGGTGCTCGGACAGATAGCCGGTGATCAGCTTCTCGGCGGCGATGTCCATCTCGGTGACCACGTCGATGGGGCTGGACTTGGTGGCGGCCACCCCCAGATCGGCGGGCCGCCCGTCCCGCAGCAGCAGGCCGGCGCGCCGTCCGGCCTCCCGGGCGAGATCGAGCAGTTCGGACGGGGACACGGACTCGGGCATGGGCCGGGGCTCCTCGGTGGTCTCGGTGTCAGGCATAGGGACTGTCGGCGCCCGCGGCTGCCGGGCGGGGGGTACGGGCGGCGCAGCAGCCCACCGGGCACACGTCGTGGCCGGCGCCGAGGGCGCCCAGCGCGCAGCGCCGCGGACGCTCGCCGCGTTCGGTGGCGGCCCGTTCCAGCACGAGGTCGCGCACGGCCGCCACGAACCGGGGGTCGGTGCCCACGGTGGCGGAGCGCACGGCGGGCAGCCCGAGTTCGGCGGCGACGGCCAGCGCCTCGGTGTCGAGGTCGTAGAGGACCTCCATGTGGTCGGAGACGAAGCCGATGGGCACCATCACCACCGCCGGGGCGCCCGCCGCGTGCAGGGCGCGCAGATGGTCGCAGATGTCCGGCTCCAGCCACGGGATGTGCGGGGCGCCGCTGCGCGACTGGTAGACCAGCTCCCACGGGCGCCGTACCCCGGTGCGTTCGGCCAGGGCGCCGGCGATCCAGCGGGCGGCGTCCAGGTGTTCGGAGACGTACGCGCCGCCGTCGCCGTGACCGGCCGGCGGTCCCGAGGTGTCGGCGGCGGCGGTGGGGATGGAGTGGGTGGTGAACGCGAGCACCGCGCCCTCGCGGACGTCCGCGGGCAGTTCGTCCAGGGCGCGCAGCACGCCGTCGGTCATGGTCTCCAGGAAGCCCGGGTGGTTGTAGTAGACCCGGAGCTTGTCGACCCGGGGCAGGTCCAGGCCCTCCTCGGCCAGGGCGGCCAGCGCGCCGGCGAGGTCCTCGCGGTACTGGCGGCAGCTGGAGTAGGACGAGTAGGCGCTGGTGGCGAGGGTGAGCACCCGGCGGTGGCCGTCGCGGACGATCTCCCGGAGGGTGTCGGTCACATAGGGCGCCCAGTTGCGGTTGCCCCAGTAGACCGGCAGGTCCAGGCCGTGTTCGGCGAAGTCGCTCCGCAGGGCGGCCAGCAGTGCGCGGTTGTGGCCGTTGATCGGGCTGACCCCGCCGAAGAGGTGGTAGTGGGCGCCGACTTCGGCCAGCCGTTCCCGGGGGATGCCGCGGCCCCGGGTGACGTTCTCCAGGAAGGGCAGCACGTCGTCCGGGCCTTCCGGACCGCCGAAGGACAGCAGCAGCAGGGCGTCGTAGGGGTGGGGGTCTCGCGCGCGATCCATGTCCCCGATCCTGCCACCCGCCCCGGACGATCGGGGGCCGAGGTTCCCCCGGGTGCCGGACACCGCTGTACTCCACCCGGGAACGCGGGCCCGTGGGCGGTGGCCCCGTCAGCCGCGCATCCGTTTTCACCTGATTGTGCTGGGTAGTAACCGGAATGTGATCTGTTGTTCCCCCGTCAACTCCCTTGTCCGGGGAGAACTTCCACGGCGCGGCGCCCCACCCCCGTGGCCCTAATGGAGTAGTGTGAACATTCCTGGCCTCAGCCCCTGTTTTGACCGCTCGGATCGCCACATCCGCGCCGGTCACCACACGTGGCAAAGTGGTGACTGTGCCACAACGGAGGTGTCGGGCCCAGGCCCGACACGCCGGGCAAGTCGGCAAGGTTGTGGCAGGCTGCACCCGGGCAGGTCACACTCGTCCAGCGGAGCAGCGACGTACGTGACGTCGGCAGGCACACCGGGAGGTCCTCGTGCCCGAACTGCGTGTCGTGGCCGTGAGCAACGACGGCACACGTCTGGTGCTCAAGGCTGCCGACAACACGGAATACACCCTGCCGATCGACGAGCGGCTGCGGGCCGCGGTGCGCAATGACCGCGCCCGGCTCGGGCAGATCGAGATCGAGGTGGAGAACCACCTGCGCCCCCGGGACATCCAGGCGCGGATACGAGCCGGGGCCACCGCGGAGGAAGTCGCCCAGCTCGCCGGCATCCCGGTGGACCGGGTACGGCGCTTCGAGGGCCCGGTGCTGGCCGAGCGCGCGTTCATGGCGGAGCGCGCCCGCAAGACCCCCGTCCGGCGCCCGGGCGAGAGCGCCGGGCCGCAGCTCGGGGACGCGGTCGCCGAGCGGCTGATGCTGCGCGGCGCGGACAAGGACGCGGTGCGCTGGGACTCCTGGCGCCGGGACGACGGCACCTGGGAGGTGCTGCTGGTCTACCGGGTGGCCGGGGAGACGCACTCGGCGAGCTGGATGTACGACCCGCCGCGCCGGCTGGTGCAGGCCGTGGACGACGAGGCGCGGGCGCTGCTGGGCGAGAGCGAGGACCCGCCGGAGCCGAGCACCCCGTTCGTGCCGCGGATCGCCCGGCTGCCCCGGGAGGGCTCCGTCCCGCCCCGGCCGCAGCCGGAGAGCGAGCCGGACTCGCTGACCAGCCTGCTGGAGGCGGTGCCCAGCTTCCGGGGCGATCTGGTGG
>NZ_JBHWJL010000075.1:5917-19678 GCF_042731495.1 Streptomyces sp. NPDC059853 | reverse complement strand
GGTCCTGGGGTGCTGCACGTCCCTGCGGACGGCGGCGGGCGAGGAGTTCGCGCTGGACGACGCGCACCGGGCGCGGGTGCTGGCGCGCGCCGGGCGCAAAGCCGCCGCCGGGCTGCGGCTGCTGGCCGTCGCCACCGCGCGCCGTCCCGGACGCGCCCCGACCACGGCCGAACGCGGGCTGACCCTGCTGGGTTTCGTGGCGCTGCGCGACGACCTGGCGCCCGGGGCGGCCGAGGCGCTGACCGCGCTCGCCCGGCACGGGGTGGCGGTCAAGGTCCTCACCGGGGACCATCCGGCCACGGCCGCCCGCGCCTGCCGCGACCTCGGCCTCGACCCGGGGCCGCGGGACGCGGTGGTCACCGGGGCGCAGACCGACGCCCTCGACGACGCCGAGCTGGCCGAACTGGCCCGCACCCGGACCGTTTTCGCCCGCTGCACCCCGGCCCACAAGGCCCGGGTCGTGCAGGTGCTGCGCGCCGCGGGGGAGCCCACGGGCTTCCTGGGCGACGGCGTCAACGACCTGCCCGCGCTGCGCGCCGCCGATGTGGGCATCTGCCCGCGGGGCGCCGCCGAGGTGACCCGGGCGGGCGCGGACGTGGTGCTCACGGGCAAGGACCTCACCGCGATCGACCGGGCGGTCTCCTGCGGCCGGGACACCACCCGCAACATCACCACGTATCTGCGGGTGGTGCTCTCCTCCAACCTCGGCAATGTGCTGGCGATGCTGGTGGCCGGGCTGCTGCTGCCGTTCCTGCCGATGCTGCCGCTCCAGGTCCTGGTGCAGAACCTGTGCTTCGACGCCGCCCAGCTGGCCTTCGCCTTCGACCGGGCCGGGCCCGGCTCCCGGGGCGGGGCCGCGGCCGTGTCCCGGCCCGCCGGGCTGCGGCCGCGCGCCTTCACCTCCTTCGTGCTGCGGTTCGGGGCGCTGAACGCCGCCGCCGACCTGGCCACGTTCGCGGCGCTCGGCTGGCTGCTGAGCCTGGAGTCGGCCGCGGGTCTCGACTCCCACGCGGTCTTCCACGCGGGCTGGTTCACCGAGAACCTGCTCACCCAGGCGCTGGTGATCTGGCTGTTGCGGCCGGGGTCCGCGCGCCGGCTGCCGCTGCCCATCGCGCTGGCGGTCGCCGGGCTCGCCGCCGTCGGGCTGTTGCTGCCGCTGTCGCCGCTGGCCGGGGCCCTGGGGCTGACCGCGACCCTGCCCGGCGCGTACTATCCGCTGCTGGGGGGCGTGCTCGCGCTGTACGCCGGAGCACTGTGCTTCACCAGGGCGCGTTACCGGAGCGCCATTTCCATACTTTAGAGTTTGCGCAATCGGGGAACTGGTGTCCGTTCCAGGGCGTCGGATCGATCGACCCAATACGCGCGAAATTCGCAACGGGGGGAGCAGCGTGGCCGGCTCACATCGCTCGAAGAACGCGCCGACGCGACGCAAGCGCGGCACGGACGCCAGAAGTGGCGGACGGGGGCGCGGCAAACGGGTCCTGCTGTGGTCGGCGGCCGTACTCGCCTTCGTCATCCTGGCCGGCGCCGGCGGCGTGTACTGGATATACCAGAAACTGAACGGCAACATCACCTCCGCCACCATCGACGACAAGCTCGGCGAGGACCGGCCCGAGGACCTGAGCCCCGGCGCCAAGACCATTCTGGTGGCCGGCTCCGACACCCGTGAGGGCATGGACGAGTACGGCGCGGTCGAGGGCATGCGCTCGGACACCCTGATGATCCTGCACATCGCGGAGAACCGGGAGTGGGCCACCGTGGTGTCCATCCCGCGCGACTCGTGGGTGGAGATCCCGGCCTGCGACATGGGCGACGGGGTGATGTCCGAGCCGCACCACGCCAAGATCAACGAGTCGTACGCGCTCGGCGGCATCAACGGCGACGCGGGCGGCGCCGCGGCCTGCACCATCCGCACCCTGGAGCAGAACACCGGGCTGCGCATCGAGAACTTCGTCTCGCTGGACTTCCTCGGCTTCAAGGACATGGTGGACGCCCTGGGCGGCGTCGAGATGTGCCTGGACGAGCCGATCGACGACGTCAAGGCGCACGTCACGCTGGACGCCGGCTGCCAGACGCTGAACGGCGAGGACGCGCTGGGCTTCGTCCGGGTCCGCTACAGCGTGGGCGACGGCAGCGACATCGGGCGCATCGAGCGGCAGCAGGAGTTCATGAACGCGCTGGCGGAGCGGGCGCAGTCCAAGCTCACCAGCCCCACCTCGCTGTACGGGTTCATGGACGCGGTCACCAAGTCGCTGACCACCGACCCGGAACTGGCCAGCCTGGACGCGCTGTACAACCTGGCCACCGAACTCCAGGGCGTGCCGAAGGAGAAGCTGACCTTCATCACGGTGCCCAACTACCCGCGCGAGCTGGACGTCCCCACCGACAAGGCCAATGTGGTGTGGGACTACCCGGCCACCGAGCTGCTGTTCACCTCGCTGGCCAAGGACGAGCCGATCACCAAGGAGCAGCTGGAGGAGGCCGCCGAGGCCGCCCCGTCCCCCGCCGAGGTGCGGGTGCGGGTGCTGAACGGCACCGGTACCACCGGCCAGGCCGCCGAGGTCGCCGACCGGCTGCGCAATCTGGGCTTCCAGGTGGTCTCCACCGGCAACGCCGACCCGGGCACCGAGGTCAGCACCATCAGCTACCCGGAGGGCCTGGAGGGCCACGCCGAGGTGCTCGGCTCGCGGGTGCCGGGGGCGCAGACCCAGCAGACGACGGACGATCTGCCCGGCGTGCTCACCCTGACGATCGGCGCCGACTTCGAGGGCGTACGCGGCTGAGGACGGCCCACCGGCCCGGCGGTCCGCCGCCGGGCCGTGGTGGGTACGCGGCGGGGGAGGCGGCGGGGCGGGCTCAGAACCGCCAGCGGGTCTGGCCGTAGACCCCTTTGCGGAAGCCGAACGCCGTCTCGGGCCGTACCTCGAAGGCGATCGCGCGCGGGCCCGTCGGCAGCACCAGATGGCCGTCGTCCACGGTGAGACGCCAGTCGGGTCCGTACTTGGCGAGGAAGGCCTCGGCGACCGCGCGGAGCAGCGCCTCGCCGGTGATCCGCCCGGCCCGGCCCTCGACCACCAGGTCGGTGCCCTCGGCGACCGTGTTGCGGCCGGTGGTCAGGACGCACGCCGGGTTGGCGGCGAGGTTGCGGCCCTTGCGCTCCTGCTCCCCGGTGGTGAAGTACAGCGCCCCGGCGTGCGCGACTGCCAGGACCGGGGTGACGTGCGGGCGGTGGTCGGGCCGTACCGTCGAGAGCCAGTACAGTTCGGCCCGTTCCAGCGCCTGCCATGCCTCGTGCCACGGCATGGCGCGCGCCCCGGGGCTGCTGTAGCGCTCGTCGAGGGTGGTCCGCGGTGCTGCCCGGGGGCTGGTGCCGGTCATGGTTCCACCGTGCGCCACCCCGGTCCCCTCCGCCACCGCACCTGCCCCCACCGCGGGGCGGTGGGGGCATGGCGCACGGAGGGCGGCCGGCCGTCAGGGATTGTTCCGGTCGTCCCTGTATCCCTGCTGTTCCTGCTCGGAGCTCTGCTGCCGGCCCCGCTGCTGCTGGTTCTCGTCCTGATCCCGGTTCCGGTTCTGGTCTTCCTTGTCCTTGTTCATGGCGTCCTTGGCGCGCTGCTGCAGCTCCTGCGCCTTGTCCTTGAACTGGTCTCCGATGCCCATCGGTGCTCCTTCGCAGAATCGGCAGAAAGAAATGTCCGATGCATCCCTTTCATCCACGGTCCCACGAACGGCCTAGTCCCGCATCCGGGGCGGCAGCACCGGACGCCGCCGGTCCGGCACGTCCCCGTAACCCGGCGGCTCCAGCGGCGGATGCCGCTCCAGCAGGTCCAGCGCGGTGCGCACCGCCGTGTCCAGCACCCCGTACCGGCCCTCCGCCCAGTCCAGCGGCGTGCGCACCGAGGGGATGTCAGGGGCCACGCCCCAGTTCTCCACACCCCACCCGTAGCCCTCGAACCACGCCGCGTTCATCGGCACCGTGATCACCGAGCCGTCGCCCAGCCGGTGCCGCCCGGTGATCCCCACCACCCCGCCCCAGGTGCGGCTGCCGACCACCGGGCCGACCCCCTGCAACCGGAAGACGGCCGTGATCATGTCCCCGTCCGAGGAGGTCGCCTCGTCCGCCAGCGCGACCACGGGCCCGCGCGGGGCGTCCGAGGCGTACGTCACCGGCTGCGCGTCCCGGGTCAGGTCCCAGCCCACGATCGTCCTGGTCAGCTTCTCCACCACCAGCTCGCTGATGTGCCCGCCCGCGTTGCCCCGGACGTCCACGATCAGCGCCGGATACGCGAACTCCCGCCGCAGATCCCGGTTGAACTGCGCCCAGCCCGAGCCGCCCATGTCCGGGATGTGCACATAGCCGCACTTCCCGCCGCTCAGCCGGCGCACCACCGCCCGCCGCCGCGCCACCCAGTCCTGGTACCGCAGCGGCCGGTCGTCGACCAGCGGCACGATCGCCACCCGGCGCTGGCCCGCCCCGCCCTCCTCGGCGAACGTCAGCTCCACGGACGTCCCGCCCGTCGCCGCCAGCAGCGGATAGGGGCCCGCCACCTCGTCCACCGGCCGCCCGTCCACATGGGTGAGCACCGCGCCCTCGCGCACCCCGCTGCCCGCCAGCGGCGAGCGCGCCTTCGGGTCCGACGACTCGCCCGGCAGGATCCGCGCCAGCTGCCAGCCGCCCTCCTTGGCGCGGGTGAAGTCCGCCCCCAGCAGCCCCTGCGCCCGCTGGTAGTGCCGCGGCCCCTCACTGCGCCGCGCCCCCGTCACATAGGCGTGCGAGGTGCCCAGCTCGCCCAGCACCTCGCGCAGCAGATCGGCGAACTCGTCCGGGGTCGCCACCCGCTCCACCAGCGGCCGGTACTGCTCCAGCACCGCGTCCCAGTCCACCCCGCACATGCCGGGGTCCCAGAAGTACGCCCGGACGATCCGGCCCGCCTCCGCGTACGCCTGCCGCCACTCCGCCGGGGGGTCCGCCTCGTGCACGATCCGGCGCAGATCCAGCTGCACCGTGGTGTCGCCGTCACCCGGTTCCGTGGCCGGGACGGCGCGCAGTTCGTCGTCCTCGCACACCACCATGCGGGTGCCGTCCACGCTCAGCGCGAACCAGTCCACGTCGTCGGTCAGCTCGGTGCGCTTGGCCTTCACGAGGTCGAAGTGCTCCAGCGTCGGCTTGCCCGAGGTGTCCGCAGGATTGAGGAAGGTCTCGCCCAGCGCCCCCGAGATCGGCCAGCGCAGCCACACCAGACCGCCGCCGCCGACCGGGCACAGCGCCGAGTACTTCGACGCCGACACCGGGAACGGCACCACCCGGCTGGCCAGGCCCTCCGCCTCCACCCGCACCGAGCCGTCCGCGCCGGTCGCGCTGCTCGTCTCGTCCGGGTCCAGACCGCCGGCCGCGGGCCGCCCCTCCGGGGTGATCGCGAACGGCGAGCGGGTCGCCGACGACAGCGGTACCAGGTAGGGGCGCGAGCCCAGCGGGAAGGACAGATCGCCGCTGTGCACGTCGTACACCGGGTCGAAGCCGCGCCAGGAGAGGAACGCCAGGAACCGGCCGTCGCTGGTGAACACCGGCTCCTCGTCCTCGAACCGGCCGTCCGTCACATCCAGGATCACGCGCTCGCTCTCCGCGAGGCGGGCGATCTTGATCTGCGAGAGCGACCGGCCGATGCCCGGGTGCGCCCAGGCCAGCCAGCGCGAGTCGGGGGAGAAGGCGAGGTCGCGGACGGGGCCGTTGAGCGAGCGGATCAGCTCCACCGGCTCGGCGTCCGGCTCGTCCTCCGCGTCCGGCACCGCGAGCACCAGCAGCCGGCCGTCGTGCGAGGCCACCGCCAGCGTCCTGCCGTCCGGGGAGGCGGTCAGCTCCAGCACCCGGCCCAGGTCCCCGGCGCGCAGCCGGCGCGGGTCCCGGCCGCCGCTGGCCCGCGGCAGATGCGCGATCTCGACGGCGTCATCCCCCTCCGCGTCCGTGATGTACGCGATCCGGCCGGTGTCCCCGAGCATCTCGGGCAGCCGCACCCGCACCCCGGGGGTGGCGGAGATGACCCGGGCCGGGCCGTCGCGGTGGGTGAGCCAGTACAGGCTGCCGCGCACGCACACGGCGGAGGCGCGCCCGGTGGTGTCCACGGCGAGGGAGTCGACGTGGCTGGCGGTGGGCACCTGGTAGCGGCGCCGCCCGGCGCGCGGGCCGCCCAGCCGCAGCTCCAGCCGGCGCGGTACGGCGCGCGGGTCGGTGAGGTCCTCGGCCAGCCACAGCTGTCCCGCGCAGCTGTAGATCACCCGCTCGCCGTCGGTGGCGGCGTGCCGGGCGTAGAACGCGTCGTGGTCGGTGTGGCGGCGCAGATCGCTGCCGTCGGGGCGGCAGGAGTAGAGGTTGCCGATCCCCTCGTGGTCGGAGAGGAAGGCGATGCGGTCGCCGACGAACATCGGGGACTCGATGTGTCCCGGCAGATCAGGCAGCAGCCGCTCGCCGTGCAGCCACAGCTGGCCGGTCGCCCCGCCCCGGTACCGTTTCCAGGCCGCCGGCTCGTGCGGGGCCTTGCCCGTCAGCAGCAGGGTGCGCCGCTCGCCGCCGCAGCCGCTGACGGCGATGTCGGAGACCGGGCCCCAGGGCAGCTGTTCGCCCGGGCTGCCGTCGAGCGCGACCTGGTAGGCCCAGGTGAAGTGGGAGAACGGCTGGTCCTGCGAGCCCACCGCCAGGATGCGCGGCTCGTGGCCGCCGCCGGGGTCGGGGGTCCAGCCGCAGACCCGGGTGTCGGTGGAGCCCCAGTACGTCAGCCGCCGCGCCGGGCCGCCGGTCACCGGGGCGAGGTAGATCTCCGGGTCCAGCGAGCGCCAGCCGGTGAAGGCGATCCACCGGCCGTCGGGGGAGAAGCGCGGGGTGCCGAGGCGGGTGCGGTCCACGGTCAGCCGCCAGGCCCGGTCCGTGCGCCGGCCGGGCGCGGGCAGCGGGGCGAGCCAGAGATCATCCTCGGCGGTGAAGCAGACCAGCTCACCGTTCAGATGGGGGAACCGCAGATAGCTGTCAACGTGTTCGGCTTCGTCGCTCACGGTTCCATGCTTCGGCGCAGCATGCCCCAGGGCAACTCGTGAAGGATCAGTTCATGTGATCTAGGCCACATTATGGCAATTTCTCTCATCCTGCCCGACCGGGTCGGCGTCTCGTGACATGAACTGCCACATCTCTTCCCTGCACACGCCCAGATACCCGGACAGGAGAACCTGCCCCGTGGCTACGTTTCTATACAAGCTCGGCCGCCTGAGTTTCCGGCGCCGCTGGCTGGTGGTGTCCGTATGGATGGCCCTGCTGGTCGCCATCGGCGCCGCGTCGGCCACCGCCGGTGACCCCGCCGAGGAAGAGTTCTCGCTGCCCGGGACCGAGGCACAGCAGGCGTTCGACCTGTTGGAGCGGGAATTCCCCCAGGCCAACGCCGAAGCGCTGAGCACCACGGTGGTCTTCCAGGCCCCCGAGGGCCAGAACCTCAGCGACCCCGCCAACCAGTCCATCGTCCAGTCCGTCATCGACGAGCTGACCACCGGTGACAACGTCATAGCCGTCACCAACCCCTACGAAGGCGGCCAGCTCAGCCAGGACGGCTCCATCGGCTACCTCGACGTCACCTACGAGGGCGGCTGGTCGGACGTCACCGACGACATGCGCGACCAGTTCGCCGCCGCCGTCGACACTGGCCGCGACGCCGGGCTGACCGTCGAGTCCAGCGGTGAGCTGGCCATGGCCGAGATGAACATGGGCAGTGGCGAGATCATCGGCATCATCGTCGCCGCCATCGTGCTGGTCATCACCTTCGGCTCGCTCGTCGCCGCCGGTCTGCCGCTGCTCACCGCCCTCATCGGGGTCGGCGTGGGCATGTCCGGCATCGCCGCGCTCTCCGCCACCCTCGGCCTGACCGAGATGACCGGCATCCTCGCGATGATGATCGGTCTGGCGGTCGGCATCGACTACGCCCTGTTCATCGCCTCCCGCTACCGGGCCGAACTCATCGCCGGCCACAGCCGCGAGGAGGCCGCCGGGCGCGCGGTGGGCACCGCCGGTTCCGCCGTGGTCTTCGCCGGTCTGACCGTCGTCATCGCCCTGGCGGGCCTGGCCGTCGTCAACATCCCGATCCTCACCAAGATGGGTCTGGCCGCCGCCGCCACCGTCGTGGTCGCGGTGCTGGTCGCCCTCACCCTGGTGCCGGCCGCCCTGGCGATCGTCGGCAAGCGGATCTTCGGCAAGAAGCTCCGCAACCAGAACCCCGAGACCGGCGTTCCCACCACCCTCAGCCGCAACGGCAAGGAGAACTTCGGCTCCCGCTGGGCCAAGGGCGTGCTGCGCCGCCCGTGGCTGGTGCTGGTCGCCTCCGTCGCGGGCCTGGGCCTGCTGGCCGCCCCGGTGGCCAGCCTGGAGCTGGGGCTGCCCGACAACGGCACCCAGTCGCCCGACACCACCCAGCGCAAGGCGTACGACCTGCTCTCCGAGGGCTTCGGCCCCGGCTTCAACGGCCCCCTCATGGTGGTCATCGAGTCCCCCGACGGCAATGTGATGGCCTCCGCCGACACCATCGCCGAGCGCATCGGCGCCCTGGACGACGTGGTGGCCACCGCCCCCGCGTTCCCGAACGAGACCGGCAACGTCGCGATGATGTCGGTGTTCCCGGGCAGCAACCCCTCCAGCACCGAGACCAGCGACCTGGTGGCCGAGATCCGCGGCGACCTGGCGCCGGAGCTGGAAGCCGAGACCGGCGTGAACATCCTGGTGTCGGGCCAGACCGCCGCCCAGAGCGACTTCTCGCAGGTCCTCTCGGACGCGCTCATCCCGTACCTGGCGCTGGTCGTCGGCCTCGCCTTCATCCTGCTGATGCTCGTCTTCCGCTCCGTGCTGGTGCCGCTGAAGGCCGCCCTCGGCTTCCTGCTGTCGGTGCTCGCCTCCCTCGGCGCCGTCGTCGCGGTCTACCAGTGGGGCTGGCTGGGCGCGTTCGGTGCCGAGCCGCAGCCGATCATGAGCATGATGCCGATCTTCATGATCGGTGTGGTCTTCGGTCTCGCCATGGACTACGAGGTCTTCCTCGTGACCCGGATGCGCGAGGCCCACGTCCACGGCGAGGACCCGCGCCAGGCGATCGTCACCGGCTTCAACCTGAACGCCCGGGTCGTCACCGCCGCCGCCGTCATCATGATCTCCGTCTTCGCCGGGTTCATGACGATGGGCGAGTCCATGGTCATGATGATGGGCTTCGGTCTCGCGATGGCGATCCTGCTGGACGCCTTCGTGGTCCGGATGACGATCGTGCCCGCCGTCATGGGCCTGCTGGGCGAGCGCGCCTGGTGGATGCCCAAGTGGCTGGACCGCATCCTGCCCAACGTCGACGTCGAGGGCGAGACGCTGGAGAGGTACCTGGAGTCCAACGGCAAGGGCCGCGCCGCCGCCGAGGCCAAGGAGCCCGAGCCGGCCGGCGTCAGCTGACCCGTCCGGGACAACTCCGCTGCGGAGCCCGGCCATCGCACAGCCCCCGCGGGCAAGCGGTGGCCGGGCTCCGGCCGTTCGTGGCCGTTCGTTTCCGTTCCCGGCCGTCCCGCCCGAACGGCCTGGTCCGGGCCCGGCCACTCGGCTAGCATCAGCAGCCGGCGACCCCGGGAGGGACCAGGATGCGACGCACCGTCGGCACCGTCGCGCTCGTGGTGACGCTCGCCGCCGCCACCGCCGGAACGGGCCACGCCGCCCCCGCCCTCGGCCCGGTCGGCTGTGTCCCCGAGGCCGCGCTCGACCCGGGCACCGAGGCCGGCGCCGACGCGCTCCTCACCCTGGTCGACACCCTGCGCGCACACGGCGCGGACGACCGGACCGTCGACACCGAACTCGCCGCCCGTGCCTGCCTGGTCCGGGCGGACGCCGACCCGGACGTCCCCGGCACCGACCTGATCGCCCTCGACGCTCCGGACGTCTACGTCATCACCACCGTGGACGGCCGCGAGCGCTGGGTCGCCATCAGCGCCTGGCAGTGGCAGACCGTCCCCGGCCCGCCGATGCACGGCGCCCAGGCCGTCGCCACCTGGTTCGACGGCGCGATCGAGCCCGTCCTCCAGGTCCTGCACCACAGCGGCACCACCCCGGCCTACCCCAGCGTCAGCCGCGAGGACGCCGCCGAGGTGAACGCCCACGGCACCGGCTTCCTCATGACGCCGCGGCAGAACGCCACCGACACCGATGTGGCCACCGGGCGCACCGCGCTCGTCTTCGAGACGGCGGAGGGCACCTGCGGCCCGCTGACGGTCCGTTCGGCCTTCGCCCACACCTGGCACGACACGAGCGTCGACCGCCTCGCCGTACACGCCGAAGGCCCGGTCTTCGGCTGGACCTCCACCGAAAACCGGGCCCTCGCGCTGAGCCTTCCCACCGAGGTGGACATCAGCTGCTGACCGGCGCCCCGGCCGGCGCGGTTACGGCGCGGCGGCCAGGACCTGGGCCACCACCGGGCCGGCGTTGCTGCCGCCGTGGCCGGAGTTGGGGACCACCGCGGCCACCGCGAGGTCGTTGCGGTAGCCGGTGAACCAGGCGTTCGGCTTGTCCTGGCCGTCCACCTCCGCCGAGCCGGTCTTCGCGCCGATGTCGCCGTCCAGGCCGGACATCGCCTCGGCCGCCGTGCCGCCCACCGCCGTGCGGTGCATCAGTGAGCGCAGTTCCGCGGCGGTGGCCGCCGAGGGGCCGGTGGCCGTGGCCAGTTCGCGCCCGCCGATCTCCGCCGGGACCAGATACGGCTGCCGGAACGTCCCGGACTTCACGGTCGCCGACACCGAGGCCATCGTCATCGGGTTCATCCGCACGCCGCCCTGGCCGATCAGCGAGGCCGCCATCTGCGCCTGCGACTGGGTGGGCACCGCGCCGTCCAGCGTGGCGACGCCCACGCTCCAGGTCAGGCCGAGCCCGAACACGTCCCGCGCGTAGTCGCCCAGCGCCTCGTCCGACAGCTCCGGGGCCTGGCTGATGAACGCCGTGTTGCAGGAGGCGGCGAAGCTGTCCGCGAACGTACCGTCCTTGATCTCGAACTTGTCGAGGTTCTGGAACTTCCAGCCGCCGTGCTCGAAGTACTTCGGGCACGGGTGCTTCGCCCCGGCCGAGGCCAGCCCCTCGTCGATGAGGAGCCCGGCCGTCACGATCTTGAAGGTGGAGCCCGGCGCGTAACTGCCCTGGAGCGCTGTGTCGAAGCCGTCCGCCGGGGCGTTGGCCAGGCCCTGGATGGCACCGGTGCTCGGCTGGATCGCCACCACCGCCGCCCGGTCCTTGTCCGCCACCGCCGCCTCGGCCGCCGCCTGGACCGACGGCACGATGGTGGTGGGCACCTCGCCCGCCACCGGCTCGGAAAGCTCCAGCAACTCCTCGACCGTGCCGCCCTCCGCGTCCGTGATGCGGGTGACGACCGCGGGCGAGCCGCCCGCGTGCTCCCCGAAGCGCTCCGCCAGGTCCTGAAGGACGTGCGCCAGCGTCGGATGCGCCTCGGCGGTCAGCTCACCGCCCTCCGCGTCCAGCACCGTCACCGGCGGCACCCCGTCACCCGGGCCGGTCTCGATCCGCAGCCCCTCGTCCAGCCCCGGGTGCAGCACGGCCGGCTCCCAGTCGACGACGACCTCGCCGCTGGCCGCGTCCCGCACCACGGTCAGCTCCGAGTCGTAAGACCATTCCGTGACCGGCAGTTCCTCGTAGCCGATGCTCGCGGCCACGCTGAACGGCACCGACTCGCCCTCCGGGACGCCCGCGCTCAGCGTGAGATCCGTGACCGCCGCCTCCTCGGCGAGCGAGGCCAGCGCCTCCTCGGCCGCCGCCGCGTCGTCCGTCAGCGCCGCCGCACCCGCGGTGTCACCGGCCGCCCACGCGTCCAGGAAGTCCCCGGAGACCTCCAGGACTTCCGCCTCGGACGGCGGCGCCGCGCCGTCGTCCGGCGTGTCGTCCGAGACGGCCGCCGTGTTCTGTGGGTCCGGCCCCTCGTCGCCGCCCAGCATGCTGTAGGCACCGAATCCGGCGCCCGCCGCCACCACCACGAAAACCCCAGCGATGACGGCAACCTTCTGCCCGTTCCGCATCCCGTCCCTGCCCCTCGATCCACCCCGTGTGCGCAGCCTACAAGCACGCGCTGACACCCCGTGATCACACCCAGGTGGACAGCCACATCCGCGCGCGCCAGCCGTCCAGGGAGATCTCCTGACCTGAGTAGACCGGGTAGAAGTAGATGAAGTTCCACACGATCAGCAGCACCAGCACCCCGGCCGCCACCACCCCCACCGCCCGGCGGCGCTCCGGGCAGCCCGGCGGACCCAGGATCGCCCCGATCAGCAGCGTGACCGCCAGACACAGGAACGGCACCAGCACCACCGAGTAGAACGAGAAGATCGTCCGCTCCTGGTACAGGAACCACGGCAGATAGCCCGCCGCCACCCCGCACAGCACTGCGCCCGCCCGCCAGTCGCGGCGCAGCGCCCACCGCCACAGCGCGTACACCAGCGCCGCGCACGCCGTCCACCACAGCAGCGGGGTGCCGAGCGCCAGCACCTCCCGCACACAGCCCCCGGCGCGCGCGCAGCCGTCCTCGCCCGGGTCGCGGGACTCGTAGAAGTACAGCACCGGCCGGCCCAGCACCAGCCAGCTGAAGGGGTGCGACTCGTAGGTGTGCTCCGAGGTCAGCCCGAGGTGGAAGGTGTACACCTCGCTGGTGTAGTGCCACAGGCTGCGCAGCGGCCCGGGCACCCACGCCCAGTCGCTGGGCCCGGCGCCCGCCCGCTCCGCCCAGTCGCGGTAGTAGCCGCCCGAGGTCGCGAACCAGCCCGTCCACGACAGCAGGTAGACCGCGAGCGAGACCGGCACCAGGGAGACGAACGCGGGCAGCGCGTCCTTGCGCAGCGCCGCCAGCGGGGCGTGCCGCGCCCCGGCGGTGCGGCGGGCGGCGGCGTCCCACAGCACGGTGAGGATGCCGAAGGCGGCCAGGACGTACAGGCCGTTCCACTTGGTGGCGCAGGCCAGGCCCAGGCACACCCCGGCCAGCAGCCGCCACGGGCGGGCGCCCAGGCCCAGGCGCTCGGCGGTGGCCCGGTCCGGGCGCAGGACGGTCTCCCCGGCGGTGGGCAGCGCGGCGGCGAGCCGTTCCCTGGCCCGGTCGCGGTCCACCAGCAGCGCGCCGAACGCCGCGAGCAGCCAGAACATCAGCACCAGGTCGACCAGCGCGGTGCGGCTCATCACGAAGTGCAGCCCGTCCACCGCCATCAGCAGCCCGGCCAGGCAGCCCAGAGCGGTGGAGCGGAACAGCCGCCGGCCGATGCGGCAGAGCAGGAAGACCGAGACGGTGCCCAGCAGCGCCATCATGAAGCGCCAGCCGAAGGGGTTCATGCCGAACGCCCACTCGCCCAGCGCGATCATCCACTTGCCGACCGGCGGGTGCACGATGTACGCGGCGGTGTCGGTGACGGGCACGTCGCCGTTGATGATGCGTTCGTTGGCGTCGTCCGGCCAGATCGTCTCGTAGCCGTGCTGGAGCAGCGACCACGCGTCCTTGGCGTAGTACGTCTCGTCGAAGATCACCGCGTCCGGCTCGCCGAGCCGGGTGAAGCGCAGCGCCCCGGCGAGCGTCGCCACCAGCAGCGGGCCCAGCCAGCCCAGCGCCCGGGTCAGCCGGGCCGCCGCGCCGGGGGCGACGCCCAGCCAGCGCCACAGCCGGCCCGGCCCGGCGGGGGGGGGAGGCACCCTCCCCACACCGGACGCACCCGGGGCGCGCGGCGGGCCCA
>NZ_JBHWJL010000075.1:0-5907 GCF_042731495.1 Streptomyces sp. NPDC059853 | reverse complement strand
TAATCGCCCGCGCGCGGGGGGCGGGGGCTCCCTGGGGGGGTTAACCCGGGCCCGGGGGGGGCGGGGGGGCCCGGGGGGGGGGGGGGCCCACCCGCCTCTCGCGGATCCCGCCGGGGCCGGCCGGCGGCACATAGCCGAAGGACCGCAGCCGCCGCGCCCAGCCGCCGGGCTCGGGGCGGGGCGGGGCGTCGGTCGGCGTCGGGCCGCTGTCGGTACTCCTCACGCGGGCCATCTTGACATCCGGGTCCTGAAAGGATGGGGCGCATGACGGAGGACATGACCGAGGAGACGCGGTACACGGCGTACACCGGGGAGACCGGCACCCTGGTGCTGGCGGGCACCCCGATCGGGGACCTGGCGGACGCCCCGCCCCGGCTGGCCGCCGAGCTGGCGGGCGCCGACATCGTGGCGGCCGAGGACACCCGGCGGCTGCGCCGGCTCGGCCAGGCGCTCGGGGTGCAGCCGGGCGGCCGGGTGGTGTCCTACTTCGAGGGCAACGAGACGGTCCGCACCGGCGAGCTGATCAAGGAGCTGGTCCGCGGCGCCCGGGTGCTGCTGGTCACGGACGCCGGGATGCCGTCCGTCTCCGACCCCGGCTACCGGCTGGTGGCCGCCGCCGTGGAGCGCGGGGTGCGGGTGACCGCCGTCCCCGGTCCGTCCGCCGTGCTCACCGCGCTGGCGCTGTCCGGGCTGCCGGTGGACCGGTTCTGCTTCGAGGGCTTCCCGCCGCGCAAGGCGGGGGAGCGGGCGGCGCGGCTGCGGGAGGTCGCCGCAGAGCAGCGCACCCTGGTCTATTTCGAGTCGCCGCACCGGGTGGCGGCCACGCTGGCCGCCATGGCGGAGGTGTTCGGCCCCGAGCGGCGGGCGGCGGTGTGCCGGGAGCTGACCAAGACGTACGAGGAGGTACGGCGCGGGCCGCTCGCCGATCTGGCCCGCTGGGCGGAGCAGGGGGTGCGCGGCGAGATCACCGTGGTCGTCGAGGGGGCCCCGGCGCCGGGCCCGGCCGAGGTGGGCCCGGACGAGCTGGCCCGGCGGGTGGCGGCCCGCGAGGAGGCGGGGGAGCGGCGCAAGGAGGCGATCGCCCAGGTCGCGAAGGAGGCCGGGCTGCCCAAGCGCGAGGTCTTCGACGCGGTGGTGGCGGCGAAATCGGACTAAAATGGTGGAAGGCCTCCAAGGAGCCACCATGAACGATCCGAATGTGCCACCGGAACAAGGCGGAGCGGAAGGCTACACCACCCGCGCCGCGTATTCCTTCGCGTGTCTGAGCTGCGGCTACGGCTGGGAACAGCAATTCAGCATCGAGCATCTGCGCGACCCGCACGGCCGGCCCATGGTCGAGTACTGGGTCGGCGGACGGCGGGTCCGCTCGCCGCTGACGTACCCCACCTGTCCCAATTGCGACGGGCACCGGGTGCGGGTGATGCGCCCGGGCCGGGTGGCGGCCGTGCGGCGGGTCTGGCACTGAGGGCGGGGCGCGGCACCCGGTGCCGGGCGCCGTAGGATCGACCCCATGCCCAAGTCCGCCAAGGCGAAGGCGGAGCAGTCCGTACCGCCTCCGCCGCCCGAGCCGCTGGCCGTGCCGGTCGCCGATTCGCACACCCACCTGGACATGCAGGACACCACCGTCGAGGAGGCGCTGGCCCGGGCCGCCGCCGTCGGGGTCACCCGTGTCGTCCAGATCGGCTGCGACGTGGAGCGCGCCCACTGGGCCGCGCGCACCGCCGCCGAGCACCCCGACCGGATCTGGGCCGCCGTCGCCCTGCACCCGAACGAGGCACCCCGGCTCGGCGACGGCCTGGCCGCCGCCCTCGACGAGATCGCCGCCCTGGCCGCGCTGCCGCAGGTCCGCGCGATCGGGGAAACCGGCCTCGACTATTACCGCACCGGGGACGAGGGAAAAGCCGCCCAGCACCATTCCTTCCGCCGTCACATCGCGATCGCGAAAGAACACGGAAAGGCACTGGTCATTCACGACCGGGAGGCCCACGACGACGTGCTGCGCATTCTGAAGGAAGAGGGCGCCCCGCGGCGCACGGTATTCCACTGCTTTTCCGGTGACGCGGCGATGGCGGAGATCTGCGCGGCCGAAGGCTATTACCTGTCCTTCGCGGGCAATGTCACCTTCGCCAGCGCCCAGCCGCTGCGCGACGCGCTCGCCGTCGCCCCGCCCGAGCGGCTGCTGGTCGAGACGGACGCCCCGTTCCTCACCCCGGCGCCCTTCCGCGGCCGCCCCAACGCCCCGTACCTGATCCCCGTCACCCTGCGCGCCATGGCGCAGGTCAAGGGCATGACGGAGGACGACCTCGCCGCGCACATCGCGGCCAACACGGCGCGGGTGTTCGGCGATGCCTGAGGACCCCCTGGACGGCGAACTGCTGAGCGCCGCCGACATCCGCGCCCTGGCCACCGCCCTCGGCGTGCGCCCCACCAAACAGCGCGGCCAGAACTTCGTCATCGACGCCAACACCGTGCGCCGCATCGTGCGCGCGGCGGACATCGGCGAGGACGACGTGGTGGTGGAGATCGGTCCGGGACTCGGCTCGCTCACCCTCGCTCTGCTGCGCACCGCCGGGCACGTCACGGCCGTCGAGATCGACGACACCCTGGCCGCCGCCCTGCCGGCCACCGTCGCCGCCCGGCTCCCGGAGCGCGCCGACCGGTTCGCGCTGGTGCACCAGGACGCGCTGCGCGTCACCGAACTGCCCGGCCCCGCCCCGACCGCGCTGGTCGCCAACCTGCCCTACAACGTGGCCGTCCCGGTGCTGCTGCACATGCTGGCGCTCTTCCCCGGCATCCGGCGCGGCCTGGTGATGGTCCAGTCCGAGGTCGCCGACCGGCTGGCCGCGCCGCCCGGCTCCAAGGTGTACGGGGTGCCGTCGGTCAAGGCCGCCTGGTACGCGGACGTCCGCCGGGCCGGGGCGATCGGCCGCACCGTCTTCTGGCCCGCGCCCAACGTCGACTCGGGCCTGGTGGCCCTCACCCGACGCGAACCGCCGCCCACGACCGCCTCCAGGGCCGAGGTGTTCGCGGTGGTGGACGCGGCGTTCGCGCAGCGCCGCAAGACGCTGCGCTCGGCGCTGGCCGGCTGGGCCGGCTCCCCGGCGGCGGCGGAGGCGGCCTGCACGGCGGCCGGCGTGAGCCCCGGCGCACGGGGTGAGGCGCTGTCCGTCGAGGACTTCGCGCGCATCGCCGAGCACCGGCCCGCCTGACGGCGGCAGGCGGCGCGGGCGGCGCGGGCGGCGTCCCGCGGAGCGGTTGCGGACCGGTCGGGCCGCCCCGCCCGCCCCGGGGTGCCGGGTCCCGGAGGACGTGGCGGGGCCGCCGGTAACACGCCCTAGGCTGTGGGGCATGTCCCATCCCGCTGCCTCCGTGCCGGCCGTCACCATCCGCGTTCCCGCGAAGGTCAATGTGCAGCTGGCCGTCGGCCCGCCGCGTGCGGACGGCTACCACGACCTCGCCAACGTCTTCCTCGCCGTCGGCCTCCAGGACCGGGTGACCGCCCGCCCGGCCGACCGGCTCTCCCTCACCTGCGCCGGCCCCGGCAGTTCCCTGGTCCCGCTGGACGGCTCCAACCTGGCCGCCCGCGCCGCCGAACTGCTCGCCGCGCACACCGGCCGCGGCAGCGCCGACGTGCACCTGCACATCGACAAGGACATCCCGGTGGCCGGCGGCATGGCCGGCGGCAGCGCGGACGCCGCCGCCGCCCTGCTGGCCTGCGACGAACTGTGGGGCACCCACACCCCCCGCGAGGAACTGCTGGAGCTGGCCGGCCGGCTCGGCTCGGACGTGCCGTTCGCCCTCGTCGGCGGCGCCGCCCTCGGCCGCGGCCGGGGCGAACTGCTCACCCCGCTGCCGGTCGGCGGCACCTTCCACTGGGTGTTCGCGCTGGCCGACGGCGGTCTGTCCACCCCCGAGGTGTACCGCGAGTGCGACCGGCTGCGCGGCGACGCCCCGGTGCCCGCCCCGGAGCCGGCCCCGGCGCTGCTGGCCGCGCTGCGCGACGGAGACGCCTACGCGCTGGCCGCCGCCCTCAGCAACGACCTCCAGCCCGCCGCCCTGTCCCTGCGGCCCTCCCTGGCGGATGTCCTGGAGGCCGGCGCCGCCGCGGGAGCCCTGGCGGGACTGGTCTCCGGATCCGGACCCACCTGCGCCTTCCTGGCCCCCGCCGCCCCGACGGCCGCCCGTATCGCCACCGTGCTGGAGGGCTCGGGCACCTGCCGCGCCGCCCGCGCCACCACCTCCCCGGCCCCCGGCGCCGGCGTTCTCACCATCTCAGGAGCCTGACCTTGTCCACCCCCTCTTCCCGCAACCTCGCCAACCTGGAATCCGTCAGCAAGGTGTACGGCACCCGTACGCTGCTGGACGGCATCTCCCTCGGCGTCGGCGAGGGCGACCGGATCGGCGTGGTGGGGCGCAACGGCGACGGCAAGACCACCCTCATCCGGGTGCTCGCCAAGCAGGAGGAGCCGGACGCCGGGCGGGTCACGCACGTCGGCGGGCTGCGGCTCGGCCTGCTCACCCAGCACGACTCGCTCGACCCGGCCGCCACCATCCGGCACGAGGTCATCGGCGATCTGCCCGACCACGCCTGGGCCGGTGACGCCCGGGTCCGCGACATCCTGACCGGCCTGTTCGGCGGACTCGACCTGCCCGGTTTCCCGCAGGGCCTGGAGACGGTCATCGGCCCGCTCTCCGGCGGCGAGCGGCGCCGGATCGCCCTCGCCAAGCTGCTGATCGCCGAACAGGACCTCGTCGTCCTGGACGAGCCCACCAACCACCTCGACGTGGAGGGCATCTCCTGGCTCGCCGGCCATCTGCGGACCCGCCGCTCCGCGCTGGTCATCGTCACCCACGACCGCTGGTTCCTCGACCAGGTCTGCACCCGGATGTGGGACGTGCAGCGCGGCACGGTGCACGCGTACGAAGGCGGGTACAGCGACTACGTGTTCGCCCGCGCCGAGCGCGAACGCATCGCCGCCACCGAGGAGACCAAGCGGCAGAACCTGATGCGCAAGGAGCTGGCCTGGCTGCGGCGCGGCGCCCCGGCCCGTACCAGCAAGCCCCGGTTCCGGATCGAGGCGGCCAACAGCCTGATCGCCGATGTGCCGCCGCCGCGCGACACCGCCGAGCTGATGCGGTTCGCGAACGCCCGGCTGGGCCGTACCGTCTTCGATCTGGAGGACGTGACGATCCGGGTCGGCGAGGATCGCGAACTGCTGCGCCATCTCACCTGGCAGCTCGGCCCGGGCGACCGGATCGGCCTGGTGGGCGTGAACGGCGCGGGCAAGACCTCGCTGCTGCGGGCGATGGCCGAGTCGGCCGCCGACCCGGACGGCGAGCAGGGCGGCTCGCCGCTGGTGACGGCCGGCCGGATCAAGGTCGGCAAGACCGTGCGGCTGGCGTATCTCTCCCAGGAGGTACGGGAGGTGGACCCGGCCTGGCGGGTGCTCCAGGCCGTGGAGTCGGTGCGGGCGCGCGTCGAACTGGGCAAGGGGCGGGAGATGACCGCCTCCCAGCTGTGCGAGCGGTTCGGGTTCAGCAAGGAGCGGCAGTGGACGCCGGTCGGCGACCTGTCCGGCGGTGAGCGGCGCCGCCTCCAGATCCTGCGGCTGCTGATGGACGAGCCCAACGTGCTGTTCCTGGACGAGCCGACGAACGACCTGGACATCGAGACGCTGACCCAGCTGGAGGACCTGCTGGACGGCTGGCCCGGGTCGCTGGTGGTGATCAGCCACGACCGGTACTTCGTGGAGCGCACCACCGACCGGGTGTTCGCGCTGCTGGGGGACCGGACGCTGCGGATGCTGCCGCGCGGCATCGACGAGTACCTGGAGCGCCGCGCGGCCGGCAAGCAGGCGGCGCCCGCCGGCCGGCCCGCGGCCCCGGCGGCGGCTGCCGCGCCGGCGC
>NZ_JBHWJL010000074.1:0-19814 GCF_042731495.1 Streptomyces sp. NPDC059853 | reverse complement strand
CTCTCCCGGCGTCCCGGGTGCTCCAGCCTCGGCTGGTGAGGGTCCGGGCGGCGGCCCGGGCGGCATCGCGCTCGGCCTGTTCGGCTTCGGCGCGGGCGATACGGGCGTCGGTGAGAGCCCGCACCGCGGCGGCGGCCTCCGGGTCTTCCGGGGCCACGGAGACGATCACCGTTGCGGGGTGAGCATCCAGCAGATCAACGACGATGTCGTGGGCGTTGATCTCCGCTTCCGCCCAGGTCGTGCCCTGGGCCCTGGCAGCCCGCCCCTCGGGCAGCTCATGAACCGTGACCGTCCATGTGGAGCCCGTGCGCACAGCCGTGGCCGGGTACGTCGTGGCGACCAGACCAGCGAACTGGTCCGGATCGTCGGACAACTCGGGCTCTTCAAAGACTCTTTCGAAAGACATGCCACCCGGCCTAGCGGGCAACAGAGCACGCGTCCAGTACGACTGGACGCCTTCCGGCCATCCCCGGCAGGCGGAAAGCCGCACCTCGTCAGGGCTTCTCCGGGGGCGTCCCCGACGTCACGCGCGTGATGTTGAGCTGCACCGCGCTCACGATCAGCTTGGCCACCACTCCCACCAGCGCCAGGCCGGCCACCATCTGCAGGGTGACCAGGATCCGGGAGTGGGTGGTCGTCGCGGTGATGTCGCCGAAGCCGACGGTGGCGAAGACGGTGACGGTGAAGTACAGCGCGTCGGTGCGGGTCAGCGGCATCGTGAAGGAACCCGGCCGGTCGGTCTCCATGAGGTAGTACGTGCTGGCGAACATCAGCAGGAACACCGGCACGACGACCGTGAACGCCTCGATCGCGCGCAGACGCGGATACGGGGAGCGGATGATCGCGTACACCTGCCAGGTCACCGTGGCGGCGAAGGCCAGGAAACCGGCCACGAACCATGGAACGGTGGTCCGGTCGAGGGGACGATCGAGCGGCAGGGCGTAGTAGAGCACCAGCAGGACGATGACCGTGACGGTCGCGCGCATCGAGGTGAGCAGGAGCAGTCGGCGGCGCTGGCGCGGCTCCAGCTCTCGGTAGTGGGGGGCGGCGTCGATGCCCATGACAACGATCCTCCGTTTCGCGGCCGGCGACACCGACCTTCCCACGGCGCTTCCCGCGCACCAAGGATTGCCACCCGTCGGGGGACCACGTCGGACCGCGCGGCGGACGCCGGTGCCCCGTGCCGGGAGAAGCCGCCGGGGAAGTCCACTCGCTGGGGGTCGCTGGGCCGTACGGCTGGACGGATGGGCCCTCGTCACCCGCGGACCGCGGGTCGTACCGGGGGCCGTCCGGGCGCCGCCACAGAATGCGGGACGGGGAGCGGTTCACCCGGTGACCAGGGCGAGCGAGGACGGTCATGAGCGCGAGCACAGCAGGACGGGCCACGCTCGGGCGGAAGGTGTCGAACTGGGTGTCGAGCCTGTTCGTGTTCGACCCGGCGGGACCGAACTGGGCACGCGGCGTGGTCGCCCTGGACCTCGCCCTGGTGCCCCTGCTGGTCTTCTGGGTGATCGGGCACCAGGAGTACCTGGTCAGCGCGGCCTTCGGGCTGCTGTTGTCGGCGCTGGCCGATCCCGGGGGCGGTATCCGGTTCCGGGTCTCGCACGTGGCGGGCTTCGGGCTGCTGGGCGCGGGCGTGACCGCCCTGGGCTTCGCCCTGGCGGGGGCCGCGTGGTACTGGCTCGTGCTCGTCTCCTTCGGCGTCACGCTGGCCGCGGGTCTGACGCTGGTGTTCGGGGCCCGGGTAGGCGCCGCGGCGCTGCTGCTGAACGTGTGGTTCGTCCTCTCCCTGGGACACGGCGCCGGCTTGCAGCACCACGCGGACATCACCAGCCACACCTGGGCCCAGGTGGTGGCCTGGGCCGGGGGATCGGCACTGTGGGTCGCCGTGATGGTCCTCGGCCGGCTGATCCACGGACACGGGGTCAGGCCGCGCCCGGTCCCGGAACTGCCCGGTGACACGGCACGGCGGCCACTGACCGCGCCGCTGGTCGCGTTCGCGACGATCCGCGCCGTCGCCCTGGCCGGCACCGTCGCGCTCGCCTTCGGACTGAACCTGTCGCACGGGTACTGGATGACGATCGCCGCCGTGGTCGCGATGAAGCCGAGTCTGGAGCAGACCACTCTGGTGGCGTCCCAGCGCCTCGTGGGGGCGGGCCTCGGCTCCGCCGCGGCGATCGCGCTGCTCCTGATCCCCGCGGGCGAGCACGGACGGCAACTGTTCACCGTCGAACGGGGACTGGAGGTGGTCGCGCTGGTACTGCTGGTGCACGGCGTGGCCTTCGTCTTCTGGAACTACACGCTCTACACGGCCGTCATCGCCGCCGCCGTCCTCATCCTGGTGGACGTCCCCCACCCCTCGGACTACTCCGCCGAGGGCTACCGCGTCCTGTGGACGGTCTGCGGCGTGGGGATCGGAGTCCTCACCGTGCTCCTCGCCGGGCTGCTCTCCCGACGCACCACCGCCGCAGAACCGGCACCCCCGCCCTGAGCACCGGCCCGCGGGACGGAGGACAGCCCTGCTGCCCACGCCGGGGAGCACGGCAGGGCCAACCCCGCTGCCGCGTACCGCAGCCCGTTCCGGCCACCGGATCCGTCCCATTTTCAGGGGAGCCGAAGTGGTGCGCCGAGTCCGGAAGCGGGGGAGAGGCTCGGAGTCGAGCGGGTGGTGACAGGGGCTGACCACCGCGGGCGGCCGCGGAGGGGCGAGGTGCGGTCCGGCGAGATGGGCTATCTGCCCGACCGCTGGCGGGCCAGTGCCGAGGTGGTGACGATGCGCAGGAAGGGCACCACCGTCACGGCGACAAGAGCGGCGAGCACGGCGAGTGCGGCGCGCATACCGGCCAGTTCGCCGATCACACCGGCGAGGGCGGCGCCCAGCGGCATCGCTCCGAACGCGAAGAGCCGGGCGGCGGCGCTGTACCGGCCCAGCAGATGGTCGGGTACCACCCGCTGCGCGAGACTGCGGACGTTCACCGCCCACAGCGTGCCGCCCGCGCCGCCGAGGAACGCCCCGGCTGCCACCGCCCAGAAGTTGACGGTCAGGGCGGGCAGCGCGACCATGGCGGCGGTGCCGATCAGATCGGCGAACATCGCCCAGCGCGGGCCCAGTACACGGTTCGCCCGCCCCACCGAGGCCGCGCCGAGCAGTCCGCCGATCCCGAGGGCGCTGAGCAGCAGGCCGTACTGCTGCGGCTCCAGGCCCATGACGTCCCGCGCGTAGAGCGGCATGGTCGCCAGCCACGCGCCCCATGCCGCGGACAGCACGGCGACGAGCAGCGACAGGGTGCGCAGCAGGCGGCTGTGCCAGATGACGCCGAGGCCCTCGGCGATCCGGACATGCACGGACGGCGGCGGCCCGGTCTGTGCGGGGGTGGCGCGGAAGCGGCCGATGAGCAGCAGCAGTATCAGTGCCGAGAGCGCGTACGCTCCGCCGGTCACGCCCAGGGCGAGCGCGGTGCCGGCGGCGAGGAGGAGCCCGCCCACAGCGGGGCCGGTGAACTCTTGGGCCACGGTCTCGGCCGCGACCATCCAGGAGTTCGCCCGCTCGCGCCTGTCGGCGGGAACGGCGGCCGGGACCAGGGCGGCCGCGGAGGTCGCCGCGAGGACGTCGGCCGATCCGAGCACCGCACCGGACACCAGCAGCAGGGGAAGTGTGAGGGTGCCGGAGGCGCCGGCGCCGGCCAGCCCTCCCATGGCCGCGAGCCGTACTCCCATGGCAAGCCAGAGCAGGCCGCGACGGTCGTAGCGGTCGACCAGGACGCCGATGTGCAGGGCGGTCAGCAGCCAGGGCAGCGTGAGGGTGAGCGAGACGGCGGTGACCTGGGCGGGAGATGAGGTGAGCTGGGCCGCGAGCAGGGGCAGGGCCATTTTCATGACGCCGTCGGCGAGGTTGGTCACGCCGGTGAAGGCGACGAGGACCGCGGTGTTGCGGCGGCCGGTGCCGGCCACCCCGGGCGCCGCCGGGGGGTCGGTGTTCCGTGCGTGCTCGGGTGCTGACGTTCCCATGTCGCCGCCCTCCCACCGTCTAACGCGATAGATGGTGAGAGTTACTTTCGCACGGCCGCCGTCATCCCACAACCGCCTATCGCGATAGACGGTAAACTCATGGGTGGGAGGTACCCCCATGCCCCAGCAGCCGGACTCGGCCATCCTCATCGAGGCCTACGCCAACACGCTCGACCTGGACGCCGGCACCGACGCCCTCGCCACCCCCGCCGGCCTGACCACCTGGCTCGCCCAGCACAGCCTCATCAGCGGTGCGAAGGTCACCGAGGACGCCCACCGGAGCTACCTGGCTCTGCGCGCCGGCATCCGGGAACACCTCGGCGCCCACGTCGGCGACACCCCTGACCCCCACCTGCTGGCCGCCGCCGACCGCGCACTGGCCGAACACCCCCTGCACATCACCGCCGACGGCACCCTCACCCCCGGCCCTGACCTCCCACCCGACCGCGTCCCCTTCGCACACCTCGCCATCGCCTGGCACACCCTCGTCACCACCGGCACCGCGATCCGGCTCAAACGCTGCGCGGAGCACACCTGCGGCTGGGTCTTCTGGGACGCGTCCCGGAGCCGAACCGGCCGGTGGTGCTCCATGCAGGTGTGCGGCAGCAGGAACAAATCCCGCGCCTACGAAGCCCGTCGACGAGCACCGTCCGCGCGCTGAACCGAGCCCTCCGATCGGCCCGTCCAGGAAACCACCGGCACCACCGGATGTCCCCGAGCGGGAGCCCGCTTCACCGGGAAGATGCGGCGCGCTGCCCGCGCCGGGCCGTTCACCACCTACGGCAACGCCCAGCACCGCCGCCCTCCGCGCGGCGCGGACCGGGCATCCAGGGCTCAGGAGGAACGCGGCGGCTCGGCGTTGACCGGTCCGCCGCGCCAGTGGGCGGTGGCGAAGAACCATCCGAGGCCGGGCCGGCCTTCGGGGTTGCGGTAGGGCATGACGTGCACGGTGCGGAGGTCCGCCGGGTCGATGGTGGGGATGATCATGACGTCGACGACGGTGCGGGGCGGCACTCGGGTTCCTCCGCGTGGGGTGTGGGGCGGGAGGACCCCAGCGGTCGTGCGGGGTTCGGGCGGTGGGAAGCCGGCGTTCCTCCACGTGGCCGACGGGCCCGCGGTGCCCTCGGCTGGAACGGTCCGGACTGCTGTCCGTCACCGGACCACAGCCACTGCGCTGACACCCACGACCGCACCTCACGGCGCGTGGGCCAAAGCGCCAGGTGCCGTGAGGTCCTTCCGGGCTTCGAGCGCGGTCAGAGATGTTCGGTGGGCGCGGCGTGTTCAGCGTCGTAGGTGTTGGAGCCCAGCCTGGCCGGGTCGCGGTAAGCCCGGATCGCGCAACCTCGGATCGGCGGGTCGTGGCAGCCGTCGACCTGCTGGGTCAACCTGGGAACAGCACGTCAAGCGCTCGGTCGTGCCGAAGCCCGCCGACCGTCGAGGTGCCTTCCGGCGCACAACCAGGAGAAGCGCATGATTCCAGGCAATCAGGCGGGCCAGGGGCCCGTCGGGCGTGTCCCGGCGAGGGTTCCCGGGCGCCGGTGCCGTCGCCGCCGATGCCGCGGCGGGCGACTGGCTCGTGGCGGTACGGGGCGCGGTCAACGGTGACCGGCCCACGGTGCGAGTCGATCCGCGGATCACACTGCTCGACACGCTCCGCGCGAAGCTGGAGGTCACCGGGACGGAGACGGGCTGCGACCGTGGCCAGTGGGGGGCGTGCGCCGTGCACGTCGATGGGTTGCGTTCGCCGATCGGGCTCGACCTCGGCGCTCGCACCCTCCGGGAGACCGCGCTGTCGATCGCGGCCGAGATCGTTGCCCACCGGCGCGGGGCAGCCCTGCGCCCCGGGGGCCCGTCCACCAGCCCGCCGTCCCGCTGGCGGGCGCCGTTCCCAGCAGTCAGGAGTCAGGATGACCGTCTCTCCAGTCGGGCGTGAAGTCGCCCGCGTAGACGGCCGATTGAAGGTCACCGGAGCCGCACGGTACTCCGGTGACTACTCGGCCACCAACACGTCCTACGCCCACGTCGTCACCAGCACGGTCGCGAGGGGCACGATCCGCTCCATCGACACCGTCGCCGCGCTGGCCGCTCCCGGGGTCCTGCGCGTGTACGTCGCGGGGGACGGGCGCCTCAGGCTGTACCCGCTCGCACCCGAGTTCAGTTTCTTCGGTGAGAACTACGTCCCCTTGCAGGACAGGACTGTTCGTTACCACGGCCAGATCATCGCCGTGGTCGTTGCCGGGAGTGTTGAGCAGGCGCGCGACGCCGCGGCGCTGATCACCGTCACCTACGACGCGCAGCCGCCCCGCTCCTCCCTCGCGGACGGACCCCGCGAGCCGTCCGACCCTACGTCCAGCGGGGAGCCGAGCAGCGTCACGGTCCTCGCCCCGGGCGTCGAGTCGATCGACGAGGCGCTCGCCGCCGGCGAAGTCGTCGTGGAGGCCGACTTCGAGCAGCCGGTGCAGCACCACGCCGCGATGGAACCCCACACCGTCCTCGCCGAGTGGGACGGAGACGGGGTGACCGTTCACGCCGGCGCGCAGATGCCAACGCCGTTCACGATCCTGCTGGCCCAGCGGCTCGGCGTCCTCCCACAGCAGGTCCGACTGGTCGGAAGGTACGTCGGCGGCGGTTTCGGGGCCCGGGTCATCGTGTGGAGCGAGGCCCCGGTGGCCGCCGCCGCGGCCCGGGAGCTTGGCCGTCCCGTCAAGCTCACCCTCACCAGGGAGCAGATGTTCACCCTGGTCGGCCACCGCCCGCACCTCATCCAGACGGTCAGGCTGGGCGCCTCCCGCAACGGGGTCCTCAACGCCATCAGCCACGAGAGCGTCGCCGAGAGGCCGGCCGCTGGTGGCTGGAACATGATCCCGGGCCACTCCACCTCGGACACGCTCTACAACACGCCCAACCTGCGGATCAACCCGCAGCAGGTCATCCTCGACATGCCGAGCAGCTGGGCGATGCGGGCGCCCAACGAGGCCCCCGGGGCGTTCGCCCTGGAGACGGCGATGGACGAACTGGCCGTCGCCACCGGTGTCGACCCCGTCGAGTTGCGACTGCGCAACTACGCCACCGTCAGCCCCTCCACGGCCCGGCCGTGGTCGAGCAAGCACCTCGACGAGTGCTACCGCGACGGCGCACGACGCTTCGGCTGGTCGGCCCGCAGCGCCGTGCCCCGCGCGCGGGTCGACGGGGACTGGCTGGTCGGCACCGGAATGTCCAGCGCGGCGTACCCGGCGGCCCGCCAGGCCGCGAGCGTCAGGATCCGGCTGCGCGACGACGACACCGCGGTGGTGTCGACCGGGACCTCGGACCTGGGCACCGGCGCGTGGACGATGGTGGCGGTCGCCGGCGCCGACGCCCTGGGGCTCCCGCTTGAGCGGGTGACCCCGGAGATCGGTGACTCGGCGCTCCCCCCGGGCGCGCCCGCCGTGGGCTCCGGCGCCACGCACAGCACCGTCCCGGCGATCGTGGCGGCCGCCCGCGACACGATCGCCGCGCTCAAGCGGCTCGCGGTGACCCATTCCGGCTCGCCGTGGCACGGGGCGACCGCCGAGGACCTGCGCTACGAGCAGGGCCGACTGCACGGGAACGATCGCTCGATGACCTTCGGCGAACTGCTCAGGACCCTCGGGTCACGCGGCCTGGACGCCACCGCCTCCGAGCCCGCCGGCGATCCCCCCGGGTACTCGTTCCATACCTTCGGCGCCCACTTCTGCGAGGTGCGGGTCAACCGGTTCACCCGCGAGATCCGCGTCACCCGGTTCACCACCGTCGTGGATGCCGGGCGCACCATCAACGCCCGGGCCGCCCGGAGTCAGATCGTCGGCGGTGTCATCTTCGGCATCTCGGGCGCCCTGCTGGAAGGCAACCACCTCGAACGCGACACGGGGCGGCTGGCCGCGAGCACGCTCGCCGACTACCTGGTACCCGTGAACGCCGACATTCCCGACATCGACGTGCACCTCCTCGACCGGCCCGACCCGCACCTCACCGGGCCGCTCGGCGAGGACGGCGGGGAGGTCGGAACGCGAAGCCTCGGCGCTCGCGGCCTGGGGGAGATCGGCACCGTCGGCTCGGCCGCCGCCGTCGGCAACGCCGTCTTCAACGCCACCGGCATCCGGGTACGCGAGCTCCCCATCACCCTCGACAAACTGCTGTAGCGGTGCGGGCGGTGGCCTCGGTGCCGCGCCGAGCCCCCGCTGCGACCGAGCTTCCGCTCGTCGCACCGGCTGTCGACTGGAGCGCGCCCTTGGCCCCGTCGACCTGCGTGCGGCCCGGCGGCGATCACGTCGGACGACCGGCCGGCGCGGCGGGCGGCACCCGGACGCCTCCTGGGGCCGACCTTGCCGCCCGGTTGGTCGGCAGGCGCTGTCCTGCGTCGTAACCGGCCTGGAGCGGGCCGTTCTTACCGTCCCGACGCTCGGTGTGTCACATACGGCCGATCCGATCCCGCATCATCGCGCGGGCCCTGATCGGCGTCCGCTCCGGCTCCTTCGGTCCGCCCTCAGCCTGGGATCGGCAGAGCCTGGATGATCCCGCTCCGGGTGGTCAGCCTTGGAGCAGCGCTCGATCCCGCGGCCGCACCGATGGTCGCGGCGCCGGCCTTTCCCCTGCCCGAACCTGCCATCACCAGGAGGCATTGATGAACGAACAGGACGACGTGGGAGACGCCGGCTCGGGTGTGTCCCGGCGCAGCTTCGTCGGGGGGAGCCTGGCCGCCGTCACCGTGGCGCCGCTGCTGACCGGACAGGCCGAGACGGCAGCAGCCGCCCCGGCGGCCACCGTCGACGGCGTGACGCCGGTGACGGTACGGACCGCCGTCAACGGCGATCCGGTCACCCTGCGGGTGGACCCGCGGGCCACGCTGCTGGACACACTCCGCGAGCGGCTCGACCTCAAGGGCACCAAGAAGGGCTGCGACCGGGGGCAGTGCGGTGCCTGCACCGTGCACATCGACGGCCGGCGCGTGCTGTCGTGCCTCACACTGGCCGCCACGGCGAGCGGCCATCAGGTCACGACGATCGAGGGGCTGGCGGACGGCGACCGGCTGCACCCCATGCAGCAGGCCTTCGTCGAACACGACGGTCTGCAGTGCGGCTTCTGCACCCCGGGGCAGATCATGTCCGCGGTCGCCATGGTCGACAACGAGGGCCCCGCCCGCTCCGACAACGAGATACGTGAGCGCATGTCGGGCAACATCTGCCGGTGCGGCGCCTACCCCCGCATCGTCGACGCCATCCGGGACGCGCAGCGGGTGATGCGCTGATGCGGCCCTACACCTACGCCCAGGTGCGCTCGGTCCGTGAGGCCGTGCGGGACGCCAAGCCCGGCACCGCGTTCCTGGCCGGTGGCACCACCCTGGTGGACCTCATGAAGCTCGAAGTGATGTCCCCCGACCATGTCGTGGACATCAACCGGCTTCCCCTGGACGGCATCTCGTCGGACCACGAGGGTCTGCACATCGGCGCGCTCGAACGGATGAGCGACGTGGCCGCCGCGCCCGCCGTGCGCCGGCACTACCCGATGGTCGCGCAGGCGCTGGAGCTGAGTGCCTCGGCCCAGCTGCGCAACATGGCGAGCATCGGCGGCAACCTGCTGCAGCGCACGCGGTGCAGCTACTTCCGCGACGTCACAACCCCGTGCAACAAGCGTGAGCCGGGCAGCGGCTGCTCAGCCCTGGAAGGGGTCAACCGCGGCCACGCCGTGCTGGGCACCAGCGACGCCTGCATCGCCACCCATCCCAGCGACCTCGCCGTCCCGCTGGTGGCGTTGAGCACGACCGTCCACCTGGCCTCGGCACGCGGCACACGCACCGTACCCCTGGAGACGTTCTACACCCTGCCCGGCGACACCCCCGAGGTCGAAAACGTGCTGCGGCCGAACGAGCTCATCACCGGGATCACCGTGCCCCGCTCGCCCTGGGCGGCGCACTCGCGGTACCTGAAGATCCGCGACCGGCAGTCCTACGAGTTCGCGCTCACCTCGGCCGCCGTAGCGCTCCAACTGCGAGGGCGCACCATCGTGAACGCCCGGATCGCCGCAGGGGGAGTGGGGACCAGGCCGTGGAGGCTGACGGCCGTCGAACGCGCCCTGACGGGCCGGCCCGCCACCCCCGCGACGTTCGAGGCGGCCGTCGCCGGTGCCGCGGACGGCGCCCGGCCACGGGAACACAACCGGTTCAAGCCCGCGCTACTGCGTCGCACCCTGGTACGGGCGCTGACCGAACTGCAGGAGAACCGGTGAGCGGCCGGCGCGGCGGCCCCGCCCGGCCTGGCTCCGTCGGGACAGGCGGTCAGGGAGCGGGCGGCGCATATGCTTGAGCTTGCCCCCGACCTGGTCGAACGTGTCCGCCGCGGCGTCCCGTTCGTGGCCGGCACCGTCACGAGCGTCGCCGGCAGCGCCCCGCGGCAGCCCGGCTCGTCCCTGGTCGTGAACGCGGACGGCACTGTGCTGGGCAATGTGTCGGGCGGATGCGTCGACGCCGCGGTCCACGACGCGTGCCGGGAGATGCTGGCCGGGGACCACCGAGCCCGGGCCCTGCGGTTCGGGTACAGCGACGCCGACGCGTTCGACGTAGGTCTGACCTGCGGCGGCACCATCGAGCTTTTCCTGCGCCACCACGACCCGGCCACCGAACCATGGCTCGAATCAGCTCTGGCCGATGCCGCGGGCGGCCGGGCGGTGGCCGTGGCCACGATCGTGCGCGGCCCGGACACCCACCTCGGTCGTGCGATCGTCGTGCGGCCCGGGCGATCCGTCGCGGGCACGCTCGGGGACGTACTGCTCGACCAGGCCGCCGAGGCACAGATCACCGATGCCCTGCACGCCGGGCGGACCGGCACGCTGGAGCTCGGGACGGCCGACAGCCACTGCCGGGAGCCGATGACCTTGCTGGTGGAGAGCCACTCCCCACCGCCTCGGATGCTGGTCTTCGGCGCCATCGACCACGCGGCCGCGCTGGCCCGGCTCGGCTCCTTCCTCGGCCATCGGGTGACCGTCTGCGATGCCAGGGCCACGTTCGCCACCCCGGAACGGTTCCCGGACGCGGAGGTGGTCGTCGAGTGGCCGCACCGCCATCTCCGGTCCCAGGCCGAGGCCGGCCTGCTGGACCAGCGCACCGTCGTGTGCGTGCTCACCCACGACCCCAAGTTCGACCTGCCGCTCCTGACCGCCGCGCTGCGCATGCCGGTTGCGTACGTGGGGGCCATGGGGTCCCGCCGCACCCACGAGGAACGTCTGGCCCGGCTCCGTGACGCCGGTCTCACCAGTGGTGAGCTCGATCGCCTGCACTCGCCCATCGGCCTCGACCTCGGGGCACGTACCCCGCAGGAGACAGCGCTGTCGATCGCGGCGGAGGTCGTCGCCCACCGGCATGGCGGCTCGGGCGCACCCCTGAGCACCGGGGTCCCCATCCACCACAGTGCTCCGTCGACCGGCGCACTCGCCTTCAGCAGCTGAAGGGTTCACGATGTCCCGTTCCCCGGTCGGACGCGGGACCGAGCGCGTCGACGGCAGGCCGAAAGCCACCGGCGCGGCGGAGTACTCCGGTCACTGGCGCGCCGCCGACCTCGCACACGCCCGTCTCGTCACCAGCACCATCGCGTGAGGCACCCTCACCGGTCCCCGGCCCCAGCTCACAGCGCACCGCCGGGCCGCGAGCGTGCGGATCCGCTTGCTCGACGACGACACCGCCGTCGTCTCGACCGGGGTCTCGGACTCCGGCACCGGAGGGGCGACCAAGGGGGGTCGATGACCTTCGGACGTCTGCTCGCCGCCGCCGACTCACCGGGCATCACGCGCCCTCGCCGAGTCACCCGGCGACGCCGACCCGCTCGAAGTCCGACTCACCGAACAGGGACCACCGGGCCGGTCCTGTCCGGCCGCTGCCCGTGGATGTCAGTGCCGCGGTCCATACTCGTGCCGCGGCGCCACGCGGGCACCGCAGTACGAGGGGAGCAACATGGCTGAGGTGCTGATCTTCCACCACGGACACGGGCTGACCGCCGGCATTCGCGGTTTCGCCGAGCGGTTGCGCCGGGCCGGACACACCGTCCACGCTCCAGATCTGTACGAAGGGCAGGTATTCGACAGCCTCGAGGAGGGCGCCGCCTATGCCGAGAGCGTCGGGTTCGGCACGATCATCGCGCGCGGAGCCGCCGCCGCCGAGGGGCTGCCCGCGGAGCTCGTCTATGGTGGCTTCTCGCTGGGCGTCCTGCCGGCGCAGAAGCTGGCCCAGACCCGCCCCGGAGCGAAGGGGGCCTTGTTGCTCGAGGCGTGCGTCCCGGTCTCGGAGTTCGGCGCCAGGTGGCCTCAGGACGTCCCTGTTCAGATTCACGGCATGGACGCGGATCCGTTCTTCGCCGGGGAGGGTGATGCGGACGCCGCCCGCGCGGTCGTCGAGACGGTGACAGATGCCGAGCTCTTCCTCTACCCCGGCGACAGACACCTGTTCACCGACAGCAGCCTGCCTTCCTACGACGAACAGGCCGCGACGCGGGTCAACGATCGGGTGCTCGGCTTCCTCGACCGCGTTGGGTAGGGGCGTCAACGCCCTGGTCCTGTCGGCGGCGAGGCAGCCGTTCCCCTGGGTCGATGCCGAAGTCACGGACACGGACCGTGCCTGGGTCGCGCCGCCCGCATGGGCCGGGTTTGTTCAGCTGCTTCTCGTCGGCGGCCTCGACCAGCGCGTTCCCGAGCCTGGTGGCGAGGGTGTAACGGACGCGGTAGCCCTTCCTCGCGGCCTCGGTGCCCAGGGCGATGAGCATGTCGGGCTTGCCGGGGCCGGAGCCGCCGGGCCATCGGGCGGTGATGCGGTGATCACCGTCTTGGAACGGTGCCCGGTGCGGTAGTTGCCCCGGCCGCCCTCGGCCCGCTCACCCGGCTCGTGCCCCGGATCGGCGCAGCGCCCTGCGAGCAGTGCCTCGCCGAGCGCCACCATGGCGTCGGCGAGTTCCTCCATGAACGGCCCGGTCGGCTTTCCGTCCCCCTACTGGTACGAGAGACGGACGCGCCGTCGAACCCGGCCATGCCGAAAGAGGCGAGGGCGTTCGCCACCCCCTACCAGGGGAGGCTCATCCCTTCCCAGGTGGTGAATGTCGCGGTGGGCCCGTCCGGCCCGAGCCGGGCGACGCGCACCACCTCGCGGGCGGCGTCCTCGATCGACTCCGTACCCTCGAAGTTGACCAGTTGGGTGCGCGCGAACCCCGGCGAGACGAGATTGATCTTGATGTCGGTCGCTTCCAGCTCGATCATCATGGACAGCGTCACTGCGTGGAGCGCCGCCTTCGACGCGGCGTAGACCGGTTCAAAGGACGAGTGGTACGGGAAAGCCGGGTCGGCAGCAAGCGTCAGCGAGCCCAGCGCGCTCGTCACGTTGACGATGCGCGCGTCCGACGACTTGCGCAGCAGCGGCAGCATGGCCTGGTACACCGCCAGGGCGCCGAAAACGTTCACTTCCCACACCGCCCGCACCTCGTCCAGCGAGGCGATACTCGGTTTCGCCAGGGCGCGCAACTGGGCCATGTCCAAGCCACCTGTACGGGTGGTGGAGATGCCGGCGTTGTTGACGAGGAGGTCGAGCCGACCGGCTTCCTCGTCGATCCGTTTGGCGGCCGAGGCGATCGACGCCGCGTCGGTCACGTCGAGTTGGAGAGCGACGGCGCCGTTGCCGATCCCGGCGGCCGCCGTTTCGCCGCGGGCGAGATCGCGGGATCCGACGAACACGGTGACGCCATCCGCGGCCAACTCCTTCGCGACGTGCTTGCCCATGCCCTGGTTGGCTCCGGTGACGAGAGCGATGCGGTTCGTGGGCACAGGGCCCTCCCTTGTCCGATGTCGTGCGGTGGGTGAGCGCTCGTGCCACCCCGGCACGCCTCGCGCTCTGCGACAACCATGCGGGACTTCCGGCAGACCGGGGAGGCCCGATCGAACCTGGTACTGAGAGGGCCAGCCGACGGACCGCTGCGGCACAATGGTGTGCATGCCGACGAGGATCAAGGCGGACTTCGGTGAGTACCTGCGCCGTCGGCGCGCCACGATGGCGCCTCCCGGGCAGCCGACTGACGGGCTGGCGTCACGACGGCGGGTTCCCGGCCTGCGACGCCAGGAAGTGGCCGAAACCGCCGGGATCTCCGTCGAGTACTACACCCGTCTCGAGCAGGGGCGGGCGCCCCGTCCGTCGCGGGAGGTCCTTACCGCGCTGGCGCGCGCCCTTGGCCTGACGGCCGCTGAGCGGGATCATCTGTTCCGGCTCGCCGGCGAGTTGCCCCCGGAGCCGTTCGCCCCTGACTGCAAGGTGAGGCCAGGGCTCCTCCATCTGCTGCGGGGCCTCGACAGCACCGTCCCGGTCACCATCCACGACGGGCGCCTGGACGTGATGGCGCGCAACGCCGCCGCCGCTGAGCTCCTCGGAACGCAATCCAGCACGAGTCGGTACGGGCGCAACATCGTCCACCAAGGTTTCTCGGCCACGGCACGCCGCATCCTCGGAGACGAGGGCGCCCACCGGTACGCCCGCTGGGCCACGGCTGAGCTTCGCTCTGCGATGGGCCGATACCCGGACGACGAATACCTCCGGTCCCTGTTCGCGGAGCTCTCGGCGACGAGTGCCACCTTCCGGAGCTACTGGGAGCGGGGCGAGGTCATGGCTGATCGGTCTGCCGTGAAGCGCCTGCACCACCCGACACGAGGATGGTTGGTCTTCCAGAGCGAGATTCTGCACGACCCGGAGCGGGACCACTGGATCGTGATCTACGCGCCTTCGGGATGACTCGCCGCCACGGTCGCCGTCGCCGTCCGCGACGCTGACGTGCCCCTCACCGTGACGCGCCGCCGCCCCCGACACGGGCACCGCACCTGCCCGCGCTGTGGGACGGTCGGTACCGAGCCGATCCCGCGCGATGTCGGAGTCCGCCCCGACTGTGCCCCAGCCGCGCACCGCCAGCGGGTCGAAGAGCAGGGGCGTTGAGCTGCCAGCCGCTTGATCGAGGCTGTCGTCGGGTGGCTGCCCCGCTCATCCGCGTTCACAGGTGTGTCGCAACGCGGACAAGGTCAGCGACAGCACGAAGGCGGCTGTGCGGCGGCCAAGCGATCACCGTAGTCACCGGCTGAGCGTCCAGGACCGGCACCGCGGCGAGGTCCCGGCGCAGGTCGGTGCCGGCTGACTCGGGAATGACCACGGTGGTACGACCGAGCGCGATCAGCTGGAAGAGCTGCGTCAGGTTCCGTATCTCCGCGCCCGGTCCTTCCGGGTAGCTGCCGCCGGGACCGGGCCAGCGGGCCATCGGGAGCTCCGGCAGTGTGGTGATGTCGGCCATCCGGATCCGGGAGCGAGTGGCGAGCGGGTGAGAGGCCGGCAGGATCGCGACCTGGCCCTCGGTGTACAGGGTTTCGGTGTCGAGCCCGGCCGCTGAGTCGAAGGGCAGGTGCAGCAGAGCCACGTCGGCTTGTCCCTCCTGCAGCAGCCGCCGGTGCTGGTGTGCCTCGCAGAGCAGCAGATCGACGGTGGCTGCGCCGGGCTCCGTGGCGTAGGCGTCGAGCAGTTTCGTGAGCAACTCGCCACCGGTGCCGGATTTGACGGTGAGGACGAGGCTGGGGTGTGCCGTGGCGGCCCGTTGGGTACGCCGCTCAGCCCTGGTCACTGCGCTGAGGATCTCGCGTCCTTCGGCCAGCAGCACGGTTCCGGCCCCGGTGAGCGTGACCTTGCGGCTGTTGCGTTCCAGCAGTGCGGTTCCGAGCCGCCGCTCGAGCTGGGCGATCGCGCGGGACAGTGGCGGCTGGGCTATCCCAAGGCGCTGGGCAGCCTTGCCGAAGTGCAACTCCTCGGCGACGGCGACGAAGTACCGCAGCTCGCGTATGTCCACGAGTACAGGCTAAGACGGCAGACGGCTGCGATCGATACCGCTCGGGTATCGCCGCACTACCGAGGTGGTGTTGGTACCCGGATGCGGCGCAGGCATGCTCATTTTCATGAGCGAGAAGACGATCGTGCTGGTCACCGGCGCGAACAAGGGAATCGGGTATGAGATCGCGGCCGGGCTGGGCGCGCGGGGCTGGAGCGTCGGTGTCGGCGCCCGGGACGAGCGGCGCCGGGAGGACGCTGTGGCGAGGTTGCGCGCGGCTGGTGCTGACGCGTTCGGCGTGCCCTTGGACGTGACGGACGCCGGGAGCGTGGCCGCCGCAGTCCAGCTGATCGAGGAGCGGGCAGGACGGCTGGACGTACTGGTCAACAACGCCGGCGTTGCCGGCGGCTGGCCGGAGGAACCGACGACCATCGACCTGGAGACCGTGCGGCGACTGGTGGAGACCAACGTGCTCGGCGTCATCAGGGTCACCAACGCGATGCTGCCCCTGCTGCTCCGTTCGGCGCACCCGCGGATCGTCAACCAGTCCAGCCACGTCGGCTCCCTGACACTGCAGACCACGCCCGGCGTGGACCTCGGGGGGATCAGCGGGGCGTACGCGCCGACGAAGGCCTACCTCAACGCCGTCACCATCCAGTACGCCAAGGAGCTGAGCGGCACCAACGTCCTGATCAACAACGCCTGCCCCGGTTACGTGGCCACCGAGCTCAACGGATTCAGCGGCACACGGACTCCCGAGCAGGGCGCGGCGATCGCCATCCGGCTGGCGACCTTGCCGGACGACGGCCCGACCGGCCAGCTGTTCGACGACAGCGGCGTCGTACCCTGGTGACCTGACCCGGGATGCGCTCCTCGCCGATCGGGCCGTGGCCGCCCGTCCGCCCACGTGCATCCAGCAAAGACCGCTGTCGCTGGGCCGTGTCACGCAGCCTCGGCCGGGTGACGGACGGCCACCGCTCGTTTCCGATCCGCTCGGGGCCGCAGCCGGCCAGGTTGAGGCCTGAGGTCTCTTCCGAGGTCGGCAGCAGCAGCTCCTCAGTGGTGCGGGACAGCTCGTGACGTCAAGGATCGCCCCTTGTGTCCTGGCGCAGGCGCTCACCCAGTGTCCGGGCGCAGGGCCCGGTGTAGGTCAGGCCGGGCCCGCCGTCCCGCAGCGGGGTAGGCAAGATCACAGCGATATCGAAGCCCGCCGGCGTCGCACGTCGGTCCGCTACCGCTGTGCGGCGTCGGATACCGCGGCCCACTGCTCCCAGGTGTCGATCCGGTCGGCGTAGATGCCCTTGACACGGTTGAGGACCCAGTCGCCGAGCAGCAGTCGCAGCGGCGGTTCGGCGGCGTCCACGATGGTGAGGACGGCTGCTGCGGTTGCCGCAGCGTCGCCGGTCGTCGACGGGTCGAACGAGGCGTAGATCGCCTTTCGGACGGCGTCGTACTCATGCATGGCCGGAGCGGCCTTCGCTGCTCCGCGAAATCCGGTGGTGTAGCTGCCCGGCTCGATGATCGTCACCTTGACCCCGTGCGCGGCCACCTCACCGGCCAGGGCTTCGCTCATCGCTTCGACGGCGAACTTGGTCGCGACGTAGGACCCGCCGGTCGGGAAACTGGCGATCCCGCCGATGCTGGAAACCGTGAGAATGTGCCCGCTGCCCTGCGCCCTCAGCAGCGGCAGTGCTGCCTGGATGACCGACAGGTGCCGAAGACGTTCGTGTCGAAGTTCGCCTTCACCTCGTCGAAGTCCAGTTCCTCGACCGCGCCCGTGTAGCTGTATCCGGCGTTGCTCACCACCACGTCCAGCCGGCCGAAGTGCGCGTGCCCCTCGGCGACGGTCCGGAACACGGCCTCGCGGTCGGTCACGTCCAGCGCGCGCACCAGCACGGCGTCCCCGAAGCGGTCCACCAGATCCGCGAGCGCCTCAGTCTTGCGGGCGGTCGCGACGACCTTGTCCCCGCGGCCGAGGGCTGCCTCCGTCCAGATGCGCCCGAAGCCGCTCGATGCGCCCGTGACGAACCAGATCTTTTCCGTCATGACCATCCTCCAAAAATTTACACTCAGTGCGAACACTTGCAAGGTTACACTGAGTGCGAGCTTTCGGCGCGAGGCCGGACCAGGAGGAGGGAGGGATGGTGACAGGAGTACGCGAGAGCAAGAAGGAAGCCACTCGCGCCCGGATCGCGGAGGCCGGACTGCGGCTCTTCTGGGAACACGGCTACGACGCCACCACGCTCGACGACATCGCGGCAGCGGCCGGGATCTCCCGCCGGACCTTCTTCTACTACTTCAAGTCCAAGGACGATGTCCTGCTCGCCTGGCACGGAGCAGGGGCCCTCTCATCCGCGCTGCGCCCGGCCATGCTCGAACAATCCCCGGAACAGACCCCCCTCGAAGCAGCGATGCACTGCCTGCTCAGCCTCGCCTCGCGCTACGAAACCGCCGAGTCCAAAGCCATGGACGCCCTGATGCGATCTTCCGACGCACTCAGTGGCCGCAAGGACATTGCCGAGATCCACATGGAGCGGGACCTGGCCGACGCCATGTCGACACTCTGGCCCGACCCCGCACAGCGGACCCAGCTCCGCATCGCCGCGATGATGGCCATCGGCACCCTTCGAATCTCCCTCGACGACTGGCGAAACGACACCTCGGATACCCCGCTGGCCCAGCACCTGGAACGCAATTTCCGCGCCCTGATGCCGTCGGCAAACGATGGCGAATGATGACAGGCTGCCCGACTCTCACTGACCGGCGGGAGGGGAGTCGGTGTCGGTCGGCCCCGGTTGCACGTTGTTCGCGGTTGCGCCCTTCGGGCCGACCTCTCGTGCGAGCCCTCGCACGAGCGTCGCGATGGCGGCCTCGCGGCGGCGGCGCGTCGGCCGACCGGAGGGCGCCGGGCGGATGTTCCGTGCACGATCCGCCGGATCCTGGCGCACGACGGGCGCCGGCCCGGGGGCGGCACCGGACCCGACGGGCACCGGGCGGTGGCCACAGCCCCGCTTCGCCGAGGCGCTCCGGGCCGGCCGCTCCCCGATGGACGCGGACTTCGCCGACCCTGGTGCGCCGCTGCCCGCCCACCGCCCGCGCACCTTGCTCGACGAGACTTCCCGCGTACTGACCGCCGACCGCGCGACTCTTTCCGGATGAACGACGACTTCGAGGTAGCTCATGACGCTCACGCACAGGACGAGGATCGGCCGGCATCGGCGAACAATAGTGTTTGGTCTGCTCGCCGCCATAATTGCTGGAATCGTGTCCGTACTAATCCTGGCGCGGTGGACGATGGAGCGGACAGAGCTCAACGGCCTGGGAGCCCGAGACCGCGGCTGTGGTATGGGTGAATGGGTTACCGGGGTCTCGCAGACTGACGTGGCAGGTCAGTACATCGGCGATATGTATGGTCGGGTGATATTGGAGGAAGACGGCACCGCTCACATATCAGATTTTCCTGTCCTCAGCTGGGAGATCGACCGCGAATTCGACATGGTGACAACGTCGGGAACATGGCGCCTTATCGTGAGAAATGGCGATAGGCAACTCGTGGATCTGACTTTCGATATGCCCAATGAATTGGGAGGCGAGAGGACAGGGGAGGTCCTGGAGATCGGCAGTCATGCGAACGGATTTCAACTGTCGCAATATATCGGAGATCCGGATTCCTGCCATTTGAATATCTTCAATGAAGGATAGGGACTTGTCGCGCTTCTGAAATTAGAAGCACTGTTCTGCAGCATCTGAGACGGCCGGTGGAGCCAGCAAGACTCCACCGGCCGTTTCGTGCGGATTCTCATGGTGGACCCGGCGGCCATCCATGTGGAGTACATCGGTGCGGGGGCCGCGCTGCGCGGTCTGCGTCCCGTCGAGGGCCCGGCCGAGGTACGGCTGCGGGTGTCGGCCAGGGCGGCCACGGCCGCGGAGGCCCGGAGTGTGGGGTGGGAAGTGGAGTCGCTGTAC
>NZ_JBHWJL010000073.1:0-19838 GCF_042731495.1 Streptomyces sp. NPDC059853 | reverse complement strand
GTCCACAGCTGTGGACACCGGGCCCGGCCCGTCGGCGTTGCGTCGGCGCTGTCGCCCGTGGCGCTCAGAAGCGGCGGGTGATCAGGGCCTTCTTCACTTCCTGGATCGCCTTGGTGACCTCGATACCGCGCGGGCAGGCGTCCGTGCAGTTGAAGGTGGTGCGGCAGCGCCACACACCGTCGCGGTCGTTCAGGATCTCCAGGCGCTGCTCGCCGCCCTCGTCGCGCGAGTCGAAGATGAAGCGGTGCGCGTTGACGATCGCCGCCGGGCCGAAGTACTGGCCGTCGTTCCAGAACACCGGGCACGAGGAGGTGCACGCGGCGCACAGGATGCACTTGGTGGTGTCGTCGAACCGCTCGCGGTCCTCGGCGGACTGGAGACGCTCGCGGGTGGGCTCGTTCCCCTTGGTGATGAGGAACGGCATCACGTCGCGGTACGCCTGGAAGAACGGCTCCATGTCGACCACGAGGTCCTTCAGGACCGTCAGACCCTTTATCGCCTCGACCAGGATCGGCTTGGTGGCCACGCCGTCCTTGATCTCGGTGATGTCCTTGATCAGGGTCTTGCACGCCAGCCGGTTGCGGCCGTTGATGCGCATCGCGTCGGAGCCGCAGATGCCGTGGGCGCACGAGCGGCGGAACGTCAGGGTGCCGTCGTTCTCCCACTTGATCTGGTGGAGGGCGTCCAGGACGCGCTCCTTCGGATCGATGCGGATCTCGAAGTCCTGCCAGCTCGCCTCGGCGGAGACCTCCGGGTTGAAGCGGCGGATCCGGAAGGTGACGGTGACGAGGTGGCCGGAGTCCTGCCCGGGGGAGGAGACCTTGTCCAGTGTCGGCGTGGCCATCAGTACTTACGCTCCATCGGCTGGTAGCGGGTGACGACGACCGGCTTGTAGTCCAGCCGGATCGACTCATTGCCGTCGGCGTCGACCTCGCGGTAAGCCATCGTGTGCCGCATGAAGTTGACGTCGTCGCGGTCGGGATAGTCCTCCCGGTAGTGGCCGCCGCGCGACTCCTTGCGGGCCAGCGCGGAGACGGCCAGGACCTCGGCGAGTTCCAGGAGGTTGCCCAGTTCCAGGGCCTCCAGCAGATCGGTGTTGAACCGCTTGCCCTTGTCCTGGACCGAGACGTTCTTGTAGCGCTCGCGCAGTGCCGCGATGTCCTCCACGGCCTCCTTGAGCGTCTCCTCGGTGCGGAACACCATGGCGTTCTTGTCCATGGTCTCCTGGAGTTCGCGGCGGATCACGCTCACCCGCTCGGTGCCCGTGGACTCGCGCATCCGCTCCACCTCGGTGGCCACGAACTGCTCCGGGTTCTCCGGGAGGTCCACGAAGTCGGCGGTCGCCGCGTACTCGGCCGCCGCGATGCCGGCCCGGCGGCCGAAGACGTTGATGTCGAGCAGCGAGTTGGTGCCCAGCCGGTTGGCGCCGTGCACCGATACGCAGGCGACCTCGCCCGCCGCGTAGAGGCCGGGGACGATGTCCGTGTTGTTGGCCAGGACCTCGCCCTCGACGTTGGTCGGGATGCCGCCCATCGCGTAGTGCGCGGTGGGCTGGATCGGGATCGGGTCGGTGTACGGCTCGATGCCCAGGTAGGTGCGCGCGAACTCGGTGATGTCCGGCAGCTTGGCGTCCAGCTGCTCCGGCGGCAGGTGGGTCAGGTCCAGGTACACGTGGTCGCCGTCGGGGCCGCAGCCGCGGCCTTCGCGGATCTCGGTGTAGATGGAGCGGGAGACCACGTCACGCGAGGCGAGGTCCTTCATGACGGGCGCGTACTTCTCCATGAAGCGCTCGCCGTCCTTGTTCCGCAGGATGCCGCCCTCGCCGCGCGCGCCCTCGGTGAGCAGGATGCCCATCTTCCAGATGCCGGTGGGGTGGAACTGGAAGAACTCCATGTCCTCCAGCGGCAGCCCGCGCCGCCACGCCGCCGCCTGGCCGTCGCCGGTCAGGGTGTGGGCGTTGGAGGACACCTTGTAGAACTTGCCGTTGCCGCCGGAGGCGAAGACGACGGCCTTGGCCTGGAAGATGTGCAGCTCGCCGGTGGCCAGTTCGTACGCGACGACACCGGCGGTCTTCTTGACCCCGTCGACCTCGTTGAGCAGCAGGTCCAGGACGTAGAACTCGTTGTAGAACTCCACGCCCTCCTTGACGCAGTTCTGGTACAGCGTCTGGAGGATCATGTGCCCGGTGCGGTCGGCCGCGTAGCAGGAGCGGCGCACCGGGGCCTCGCCGTGGTTGCGGCTGTGGCCGCCGAACCGCCGCTGGTCGATGCGGCCCTCGGGGGTCCGGTTGAAGGGCAGGCCCATCTTCTCCAGGTCGAGGACGGAGTCGATGGCCTCCTTCGCCAGGATCTCGGCGGCGTCCTGGTCGACCAGGTAGTCACCGCCCTTGACGGTGTCGAAGGTGTGCCACTCCCAGTTGTCCTCCTCGACGTTGGCGAGGGCGGCGGCCATGCCGCCCTGGGCCGCGCCGGTGTGGGAGCGGGTGGGGTAGAGCTTGGTCAGCACGGCGGTACGGCTGCGCTTGGTGGCTTCGATGGCCGCGCGCATTCCGGCGCCGCCCGCACCGACGATGACGGTGTCGTACTTGTGGATCTGCATCAGTTCGTCAGCCCCGGTGCGGTCAGGTGATGTTCGGGTCGAAGGTGAAGATCACCAGCGTGCCCAGCAGGACGGTGAAGACGGTGGCCGTGTAGAGCAGCATCTTCAGCCAGAAACGGGTGGTGTCCCGCTGCGCGTAGTCGTTGATGATCGTCCGCAGGCCGTTGGCGCCGTGCAGCATGGCCAGCCACAGCATGATCAGGTCCCAGGCCATCCAGAACGGGGAGGCCCAGCGGCCGGCCACGAAGGCGAAGCTGACCTTGGAGACGCCGCCGTCGAGCACCAGCTGGATCAGCAGGTGGCCGAGGACCAGGACGACGAGCAGGATGCCGGACAGCCGCATGAACAGCCAGCCGTACAGCTCGAAGTTGGTGCGGGTGGCCTTGGGGGTCTTGCCGGTGCGCGCGCGGGGCGGCTCGATGACGGGGGCCGGGTGATCGGCGTCGTACCCCTCGTCCACGGTGATGGAATCGGTGGAGGACATCGTTTGCATCAGCTCCCGAACAGCTCACGGAAGGCGTGCGAGAGCACGGGGTACGCGGCCCCGGCCATCAGCACGACCCAGACGCCCACCACGGTGTACAGCATGTGCTTCTGGTAGCGGGCGCCCTTGTTCCAGAAGTCGACGGCGACGACGCGCAGGCCGTTCAGCGCATGGAAGAGGACGGCGGCGACCAGTCCGTACTCCATGAAGGCCACGAGCGGCGTTTTGTACACAGCGATGGTGTCGTCGTACGCCTGGGGGGAGACGCGGACGAGTGCGGTGTCGAGGACATGAACGAACAGGAAGAAGAACACGAGGACACCGGTGACTCGATGAGCCACCCATGACCACATGCCTTCCCGGCCGCGGTACAGCGTTCCTGCCGGCACGGAAGAACCCTCCGAAGCGATTCGGGGCCTGCGGCGGCTCTCCTGTCTGTCAAGGGTCTCCGTCGGGCCCGGCCGGGTACGGTCCACCGGCCGCCCGCCATGCTATCGACGGGTTGGCCCCTTCTTTGACGCGGGGTCTAGGGTGTGATCAATCGCGCACGGATCTCATCCGTTCGCATGATTCATCTGCTCATCCGGTTACCGTCGTGTGTATGAAACGCACGGTATGGCGGATATGGGCGATTGTCGCCGTCGTGGGGCTCATAGCCACCGCCACGGCACTTGTGCTCACCCAGCAGTCCGGCGGCGGCACCGCCGCGGACGCTCCGGACCCCACCCGGACCTCAGCGGCATCCGACCCCCTCCCCGACCCCGTACGGGCCGACGGCCCCACCGGGGACCTGCGGACCGTCCCCCAGGTCACCACCTGGGAACCCGCCGAGGGCCCCGGCTGGGCCCCGTCGGAGACCACCCGGGTGGTCGCGGCGGACGGTTCCGAGGCCGCCGGAGCGGCCGACCGGCTGGCCGGCGAGCTGTCCGTGGATCGCGCCACCGACGGCGCCCGCGCCTCGGACGTCCTGCTCACGATTGACCCGAATGCCGGAACCGGCCCCGAGGGATATTCCCTCACCACCCGTGACCACCAGGTCACCATCACGGCCGAGACCGGCGCCGGCGCCTTCTACGGCACCCGCACCGTCCTCCAGTCGGTGAACGCCGACGGCGGCCTCCCCGAGGGCACCGTCCAGGACGCCCCCGACCGCGAACAGCGCGGCCTCATGCTGGACACCGCCCGGAAGTTCTACTCGGCCGCGTGGATCGAGGACCGGCTGCACGAGCTGGCCGACCTCAAACTCAATGAGTTCCACCTGCACTTCAGCGACGACCAGGGCTTCCGCGTCGAGAGCGAGAGCCACCCCGAGATCGTCTCCGAGGAGCACCTGACCAAGGACGAGGTGACCTCGATCGTCGAGCTGGCCGACTCCCTGCACATCACCGTCATCCCCGAGATCGACTCACCGGGACACCTCGGCGCGGTGCTCGACGCCTACCCCGACCTCCAGCTGAAGAAGACCGACGGCTCGGTCGCCCGCGGCGCCATCGACCTCGCCAACCCGGACGCCGCCGCCCTCATCGACGACCTGCTGCGCGAGTACGCCCCGCTCTTCCCCGGCGAGTACTTCCACATCGGCGGCGACGAGTACCCGGCGCTGTACGCCTCCGACCCGGAGGCCAGCTACCCGGGCCTGGCCCGCGCGGCCGAGGAGCGGTACGGACCGGGCGCCACCGTCCGCGACCTGGCCACCGGCTGGATCAACGACCGGGCCGCCACCGTGGCCGAACTGGGCAAGACCCCGCAGGTGTGGAACGACGGCATGCACGCCGGCGGCAAGGTCCAGCCCAGCGCGGACCGGCAGGTCACCTACTGGACGGGCCGCGAGATCGGCGCCCGCGAGCCGCAGGAGTACCTGGACGAGGGCTTCCCGCTGATCAACCTGAACTCGCAGTACCTGTACTACGTGCTCGGCGAGCCCAACGACTTCACCTACCCCACCGGTGAGGCCATCTACACCGAGTGGACCCCCGACGTGGTGCGCGGCTCCACCCCGCTGCCCGCGGGCCAGGGCGGCCCGGAGAACGTGCTCGGCGCGCGCTTCGCGATCTGGTGCGACCTCGCCGACGCCCAGACCCCCGAGCAGGTGGCCGAGGGCATCCGGCTCCCGGTCGCCGCCATGGCGCAGAAGACCTGGCACGCGGGGGAGCCCAGCGGCAGCTGGCAGGAGTTCACCCAGCGGGTGGACGCCGTCGGATGAGGGTGGGCTAGTCTCGGTCACCAAGAAGTGGATCATGGTCGGCGCGCCGGAAAGCCCGCACGGGGCGCCGATCGGCAGCCAGGGCCGCCACCCCCCACAGGAGAGGCCCCGGCTGCCGCCGCGGACCCACGCCTGGCGGGGCTCGGGTCCGCACCTCGTACAGCGTTGGGCGGCCGGTTTCTGTTACCGAGCGGATACGTACAGATGCGGCATGGACTCGGCAGCGCGGGACGCGTAGCGTTCAGTATCCACAGCGCACAGTTACCAGCTCTGGAGACGGAACGGCGAAGAGTGCGGCGTGGAAGGCCGCTAAGGGGGGCCGGAGTGCAGGCGCAGGTTCACTTTCAGGAGCAGGTGCCCGAGCAGGCAGCCGACCATGCCCGGGAGCCACGGCGCCGCCCCGACCGGGCGGCCCTGGCGGACCGCCGGCTCACCGCGGCGCTCCAGGCCGCGCGGGAGGGTGACGAGGGCGCCTTCCGCCAGGTCTTCCACGCGGTGCACCCCCGGTTACTGGGATACGTCAGGACGATGGTCACCGGCCCGGACGCCGAGGACGTGACCGCCGAGGCCTGGCTGCACATATCCCGGGACCTGCCGCGCTTCAGCGGTGACGCCGACCGTTTCCGCGGCTGGACCCACCGCATCGCCCGCAACCGCGCCCTCGACCACCTGCGGGCCCGCGGCCGCCGCCCCCAGGAGTGCTGCGCGGAGGACGCCGGGCTCACCGAGCTGCCCGCCGGCGTGGACACCGCCGAGGCCGCCATGGAGGCCGTCGCCACCTCCCGCGTCTTCGACCTGGTCGCCACCCTCCCCCGGGAGCAGGCCGGCGCCGTCGTGCTGCGCGCCATGCTGGGCCTGGACGCCAAGCGGGCCGCCGTGGTCCTCGGCTGCCGCCCGGGCGCCGTGCGCACCGCCACCCACCGGGGACTGCGCCGGCTCGCCCAGCTGGTCGCCGAGCGCCACGACCACGACCCGGCCGGGCCGCAGGCGGCCCCGGTGGGCGCCGTGCGACCCGCCGTTCCGGGCCCGGTAACGAAAACGGGGCGCGCGGCGCAGTAAGAGACAGGCCGACTGGTCATCGGCCGCGGGCAGACCCGAGGTCCCCCCCGTACCTCTGGGTAGGCCCATCGCGCGGACGGGGCAGCTTTCCCCCTAGCCCCGTCCGCGCACCTCTTCGCCGTCCCCCTCACATCCCCCTGTGCTCCTTCCCCGCGCCCGGTCGCGCTCGCTACAGTCCGTCGCATGACGCGTGAGTCCGAGTCGGGCAGGCCGATCGATCCGGTATACGGCCCGGAAGCTCTCAAGGGCTGGGATCCAGCCGAAAAACTCGGCACCCCGGGCAGCTATCCCTACACCCGCGGTGTCTATCCCTCCATGTACACCGGACGGCCCTGGACCATGCGCCAGTACGCCGGCTTCGGCACCGCCACCGAGTCCAACGCCCGCTACCGGCAGCTGATCGCCAACGGCACCATGGGTCTGTCCGTGGCCTTCGACCTGCCCACCCAGATGGGGCACGACTCGGACGCGCCGCTGGCGCACGGCGAGGTCGGCAAGGTCGGGGTCGCCATCGACTCGATCGAGGACATGCGGGTGCTCTTCGACGGCATCCCGCTGGGCGAGGTCTCGACCTCGATGACCATCAACGCGCCCGCGGCGCTGCTCCTGCTGCTGTACCAGCTGGTGGCGGAGGAGCAGGGGGTGCCGCCGGAGAAGCTGACCGGCACCATCCAGAACGATGTGCTGAAGGAGTACATCGCGCGCGGCACCTACATCTTCCCGCCCAAGCCCTCGCTGCGGCTGGTGTCCGACATCTTCCGCTACTGCCGGGCGGAACTGCCCAAGTGGAACACCATCTCCATCTCCGGCTACCACATGGCCGAGGCCGGGGCGACCCCCGCGCAGGAGATCGCGTTCACCCTCGCCAACGGCATCGAGTACGTGCGCACCGCCGTCGCCGCCGGGATGGCCGTGGACGACTTCGCGCCCCGGCTGTCGTTCTTCTTCGTGGCGCGCACCACCATACTGGAGGAAATCGCCAAATTCCGTGCCGCGCGCCGGATCTGGGCCCGGGTGATGCGCGAGGAGTTCGGCGCCACCAACCCCAAGTCCCTCATGCTGCGCTTCCACACCCAGACCGCCGGGGTGCAGCTCACCGCCCAGCAGCCCGAGGTCAACCTGGTGCGGGTCGCGGTACAGGCGCTGGGGGCGGTGTTCGGCGGCACCCAGTCGCTGCACACCAACTCCTACGACGAGGCGATCGCGCTGCCCACCGACAAGTCGGCCCGGCTCGCGCTGCGCACCCAGCAGGTCCTGGCGTACGAGACCGATGTCACCGCCACCGTCGACCCGTTCGCCGGCTCCTACGTCATGGAGTCGATGACCGACGACGTGGAGAGCGCCGCACTCGAACTGATGCAGCGCGTGGAGGAGCGCGGCGGCGCCGTGGCCGCCATCGAACAGGGTTTCCAGAAAACGGAGATCGAGCGCAGCGCCTACCGCGTCGCCCTGGAGACGGACGCGGGGGAGCGGGTGGTCGTCGGCGTCAACCGGTTCCAGCTCGCCGAGGAGGAGCCGTACGAGCCGCTGCGCGTGGACCCGGCGATCGAGCGGCAGCAGGCGGACCGGCTCGCCGCGCTGCGCGCCGCCCGCGACCAGCAGGCGGTGGACGCGGCGCTGGCCGCGCTGCGCACGGCGGCGGCCGACCCGTCGGCCAACGTGCTCTACCCGATGAAGGACGCGCTGCGCGCCCGCGCCACGGTCGGCGAAGTCTGCGACACGCTGCGGGAGGTGTGGGGCGCGTACGTGCCCTCGGAGACCTTCTGACCGTACCGCCGGTGTGACAGCTGGTGCGGGAGATACGGAAGTTGAGGACCGGCGGGCGGCTCGGCCGCGCCGCGCGGTGGGACGGCGCGCCGGTGGATAGGATCCGTGCCCTGAGACCCCCTCACGAAAGGTGACTTGACGGCTACCGTGCGCACCGTCGCGCGCGGTGCCGTGGCTCCACCGCCCGCACGACCGTGAAGGCTTCCCATGGCACGTCCTTCGTCCACTCCGGCACTGTGGCCCGTGGCCATGGTCGTCCTGCCGTGCGCGATCGCCGCCTCGGCCACCGGACTTCTCCCGGCGGGGCACCCGTGGGCACCGGCGGCCGGCGGAGCGGGCGCCGTCCTCACCCTCGGCCTGCTGGTGCCGCTGTGGCGCGCCCACCGCGCCGTCAGCGGCGAACTGGTCCGCGCGCGGGCCGAGGTGGCCCGGCGCAAGGCCGAACTCGCCCGCCGCGACAAGCAGTGGCGCGGCTACACCGCGCAGCAGTCCGCGCTGCTGCGCGAGGAGTGCGCCCATCTGCTGGCGGACCGGCTGCCCGCCGTCTTCGCCGGCGGCGCGGTGCCCCCCGCCCGCTGTCCCGCCCAGCTGCCGCCCGCCGTGGTGCGCGCGTTCGACCGGGTGGTCGAGGACGTCTCCGGGCGGCTCGCCGACCGCGACACCGCGCAGCGCATGGCCGTGGTCGCGCTGGCCGGCCGGGTGCAGTCCTCCGCGCACCGCATCCAGGCCGCCGTCACCGCGCTCTGCGAACGGTACGGCGAGGACCCGGACATCCTGGAGACGGCGATGGGCGTCGACCACGCCGCCACCCAGCAGGCCCGGCACGCCCAGAGCCTGAAGGTGCTCGGCGGGGAGTGGCCGGGCCGGGCCGGGGACGAACCGCTGGCCCTGGTCGACGTGGTGCGCGCCGCCTCCGGCCGGATCGTGGCCTACCGGCGGGTCCAGGTCGCCGGGGAACAGGAGGTGGGCGCCGCCGCCCGGATCACCGAACCGCTCATCCACCTGGTCGCCGAACTCCTCGCCAACGCCACCGAATGCTCCCCGCCCGCGACCGTCGTCCCGGTGACGGTCCGCACCGTGCAGCGCGGCGCCGTCATCGAGATCGACGACGGCGGGCCCGGCATGGACGAGAACCGCATGGGCCGGGCCCGCCAGGTGGTCTCCGGGCGGCGGCCGGTCGCCCTCGCGGACCTGGGGGAGGTGCCGCGCACCGGATTCGCGGTGGTCGGACGGTTCGCCGCCCGCTACGGCTTCCAGGTCGATCTTTCGCACTCGCCCTACGGCGGGGTCCGGGCCGTCGTCCTCGTCGGGCGCGACGATCTCGTCGCGGTGGCGCCCCTGGGCCCGGCGCCCGCCCCGGCGCCCGTCGCGCGCCGCACCCCGGCCCCCGTACCGGCGCCGGTCCCGCCCCCCGCGCCGGCCCGGCGGGAACTCGCCCCGCCACCCGCCCAGGACCCGGACACCCCCGCCGTCCCCGGACCGCCCCACCCCCGGGCGGAACGTTCCGGCGGCCCCCGGCACGCCCGCGCCACCGACCCCGGCCCGGGCCCGCCGCCCCTGCGCCCCTCCGGCCTGCCGCAACGCGCCTCCCGCCGGGGCGAGACACCCCCCGCCCGGCCCCGCGGCACCGGCGAGCCGCCACCCGCCGCCGCGCACCCGCAGCCCACCCCGGAGGAGGCCGGGCAGTGGATGGCGGACTACTTCGCCGGTGCCGGCCCCGACGTCCCCGAACCCCCGAAAGGCTGAACGCGCATGAAGTACGTCGAAAGCCCGGAAGAACAGGGCTGGATGATCTCCGAGGTGACCGCCGTCCCCGGCGTCCGGCATGTGATCGTCTTCAGCCCGGACGGCCTGCTGCTCGCCAGCTCCGGCGGCATCGACCGCGACACCGCCGACCGGCTCGCCGCCAACTGCGCGGGGCTGCACTCCCTGGGCCGCAGCCTCGGCCGCGAGTTCGGCGCCGAGGAGGGCACCGTCCACCAGCAGATGGTCGGCTACGACGGCGGCTACCTCTTCCTGCGCAGCGCCCACGGCGCCCACCTCGCCGCCGTCACCGGACCCGCCGTGGACCCCCGGCTGGTGGCCCGGCAGATGCGCTCCCAGGTCATCAGCATCGGCGCCGCCCGGCTCAGCAGCCCGGCCCGGCAGAACGCCTGATCGCCGATGACCGGCAACGGCGGGTACCGTGACAGCGCACTGCGGCCCTATGTGATCACCGGGGGGAAGTTCCGGCCGAGCCGCGCCGCACTGGGGGTGGAGACGCTGCTGCTGCGCGCGGAGACGGCGGGACCGCTGCCGGTGACGGCCACCCGGGAGAGCCGGGCCCTGGTGCGGATGTGCGAGCGGCTGCTGTCCCTCGCTGAGGCCGCCGCCCATCTCAAGCTGCCCCTCAGCCTGGTGAAGGTGCTGGCCTCCGAACTCGTGGACGCGGGTTACCTCGTGGCGCGCTCGGGCATCCCGCAGGCAGGACGCCCCGACATGGAATTGCTCCAGGAGGTACTCGATGGACTCCGCAGACTCCGCTGACCGGTACGTACCGGACTCGGTGCGCCAGGCGGTGAAGGTGCTGATCGTGGGAGCCTTCGGAGTCGGCAAGACCACGCTGGTCGGCTCGGTCAGCGAGATCGAGCCGCTGCGCACCGAGGAGAGCGTCACCGGGGCCGCCGTCGGGGTCGACACCCTGGCCGGGGTCGAGGACAAGCGGACCACCACCGTCGCCATGGACTTCGGCCGGCTCACCCTCAACGACCGCCTGGTGATGTACCTCTTCGGCGCCCCGGGCCAGCGCCGCTACTGGAGCATGTGGGACGGCCTGGCCGAGGGCGCGCTCGGCGTCCTGGCCGTGGTGGACACCCGGCGGCTCGCGGAGAGCTTCGAGGTGCTGGCCGAACTGGAACTGCGCGGGCTGCCGTTCGTGGTGGCCGTCAACCGGTTCCCGGACAGCCCGGACCACCCGGCCGGGGAACTGCGCGGCGCGCTCGACCTGACCGAGGACACACCGGTGATCACCTTCGACGCCCGCGACCGCGCCTCCGCCATCGACGCGCTCATCACCCTCGTGCGGTCCATATCCGGCGGCGCCACCGGCGCGGGGACCGGCGCCGCCCTGGCACCGGCCTAGTCCTGTGACCGGAAGGCACTCATGGGAACGAGCGGGTGCGAAACGGCTGGTATTACTGGAACATGCAGGAAGAGACCGCACGCTCCGCGATCGACACGTTCATCTCCGCGTTCAACACCTCGGACGACAGCTATGTGACGGCCCTGCTCTCCCAGGCCCTGACCACGGACGTGGTCCTGTGGGGGCCGCTGGGCCGCAGCGAAGGAATCGGGGCGGTCGAGCGGTTCGTGCTGGACATCCGGCACCACCCGGCGGGGACCGGTACGATGGTGCGCTGCTCGGCGGTGGACATGCCGGACGAATGGGCCCGGTACCAGTGGGCCTTCGTCACGCCCGACGGAGGCCCCCGCCTGGCGGGAACGGATGTCGTTCATCTGCAGCGGAGCCTCATCGACCAGATCATCGTCTTCGCGGGGGAGATCGAGCCGTTCACGTCCTGACTCCTCCTGCCGCCACCGTCCGCGCGCGCACCGGTCACCGCCCCCGGCCCGGTGGCGTACGCGCCCCGGAAAGGTGAACGCCGACCGGCCGCCGGGTGAACCCCGCACGTCCCGTAACCCAGTTGGCCGTGCGGTGCCGATCCGTTCACCGTCTGTTGGTCATCAGTTGTCCCCCTCCTAGGGCACGCTCCCTAGGTTCGCTGATGTGCCAGATGCCTACCCCCACGACCCGCCCCGCGTCGCCGTCCTCGCGGACTCCGACACCCGGTGGAAATGGGGTGCTCACACCGCCCGCCGGCTGGTCCCCGGCGCGGCCCCCCAGGGCTACCTGCTGCGCGGCCGGGCCACCCCCACCGCCCGGCAGCTGGCCGAGACCGGAACCGGCGCGGACGGGGTCCGCGAGATCACCGCGGCCGGGTTCCTGACCGAGCTGGGCCGCGGCACCCACCAGGTGCTCGTCCTGGCCTGCGTCGGCGGCACCGTCCAGGCCCTGCTGCACGCCCTCGCCGACGTGTGGAAGGGCAACGACCGGCGGCCCGTGGTGGTCACCGGCTACGTCGGCGTGGTCTACGAGAAGCTCACCGACGGCCTGCTGCTGCGGCACGGCGCCGACGTGGTGCTCGCCAACAGCCCCTACGACGTACGCCGCTTCCGCGCCGTGTACGAGGGCGTACGGGCCGACGCCTCCGCCGTCACCGAGTGCGCGCTGCCCTTCCTCGGCGGCGACCGCTACCGGCCGCCGGCCCCCGGAACCCGCCCCCACCGGGTGGTGTTCGCCGTGCAGCCCTCCGTCCCCGGCAGCCGCGCCGACCGTTCCTACCTGCTGGAGCGGGCCATGGCCCACGCCCGCCGGCACCCGGACCGCGAGGTGGTCGTCAAGCTGCGCAGCCGGCCGGGCGAACAGACCACGCACGTCGAGGAACTGCCCTACCAGCGGCTGGCCGAACGCGCCAGGGACCGGCGGCCCGGCAACTTCTCCCTCGCCTACGGCAACATGGGCGAGGTCCTGGACACCACCGATCTGCTGGTGACCGTCTCCTCGACCGCCGCGCTGGAGTCCCTGCACCGGGGCATCCCCACCGCCGTCCTCACCGATCTCGGCATCCGCGAGCCGCTGGGCAACCACTACTTCACCGGCTCCGGCTGCTTCGCCTCCTGGGACGAACTGGACGCCGGCCACCGGCCCGAACCCGACCGCGCGTGGCTGGCCGACCAGGGACTCGCCGCCGACCCGGAAACGGCCTGGGGACCGGCCCGCGACCGGCTCGCCGCCCTGCTGGCGGCGCCGCGCCCGGCCCTGACCCCGTACTACACCCGGCGCACCGCCCCCGGTTATCTGCCCGGCATCCTCGCCCGCCACGACACGGCGGCGCCCGCCGGCTCCCACCGGCTGCTGCGGCAGGCCGCCCGCGCCACCTACCGCACCGCCGCCCAGCGGATCGCCCCGATCATCCGCCGCTGGGGGCAGCTGTGACCCGCCCCGGCACCGGCCCCACCGGCCCCACCGACCCCGTCCCCCGCACCGACCCGACCGACAGCGAGAGCCCCACCATGCCCCACGTCCTGGCCGTCATACCCGCTCGCGGAGGCTCCAAGGGGGTGCCGGGCAAGAACCTGGCGCCCGTCGCCGACGCCCCGCTGGTGGTCCGCGCCGTACGCGCCGCCCGCGCCGCGCGGCTGGTCGGACAGGTCGTGGTCTCCACCGACGACCCCGGCATCGCCGCCGTCGCCCGCGCCGCCGGCGCCGGCGTGGTCGAGCGCCCCGCGCGGATCTCCGGGGACACCGCCACCAGCGAGGCCGCCGTCCTGCACGCCATGGACACCGTCGAACAGCGCGAGGGCACCGCCCCGGACATCGTCCTGCTGGTCCAGTGCACCAGCCCCTTCCTCACCGCCGCCGACCTCGACGGCGTGGCGGGCGCCGTACTCGACGGCGCGGACACCGCCTTCACCGCCGCCCCCTTCCACGGCTTCGTCTGGCGCGAGGGCGACGCGGGCGGCCACGGCGTCAACCACGACAAGGCGTACCGCCCGCGCCGCCAGGACCGCCCGCAGGACTGGCTGGAGACCGGCGCCGCCTACGCCATGCGCGCCCCCGGCTTCCGCGCCGAACGCCACCGCTTCTTCGGCCGCACCGCCCTGGTGCCCGCCGACCCGGCCCGGGTCCTGGAGATCGACGACCCGCACGACCTGGACCGGGCGCGCGCGCTGGCCCCGCTGCTGGACGGCACCGCCGGCCGGCTGCCCAGCCGCGCCGACATCGACGCGGTCGTCATCGACTTCGACGGCACCCAGACCGATGACCGGGTGCTGATCGACTCCGAAGGACGGGAGCTGGTCGCCGTGCACCGCGGCGACGGCCTCGGCATCGCCGCCCTGCGCCGCGCCGGGCTGGGGCTGCTGATCCTGTCCACGGAACAGAACCCGGTCGTCGCCGCCCGGGCGCGCAAACTGCGCGTCCCGGTGCTGCACGGCATCGACCGCAAGGACCTCGCACTCAAACAGTGGTGCGAGGAGCACGGCATCAACCCGCAGCGCGTGCTCTACGCCGGCAACGACGTCAATGACCTGCCCTGCTTCGGCCTCGTCGGCTGGCCGGTGGCCGTCGCCGGCGCCCATGACGTCGTCACCGCCGCCGCCCGCGCCGTCACCACCGCCCCGGGCGGATACGGCGCGATCCGCGAGATCGCCTCGTGGATCCTCGGAAAGGAACTCAGCACCTCATGACCACCAGCAACCGCCTCCGTCAGCTCGGCGACCGCGTCGTGGGCCCCGGCCGCCCCGTCTACGTCACCGGTGAGATCGGCATCAACCACAACGGCGACCTGGACAACGCCTTCGCCCTGATCGACGCCGCCGTCGAAGCCGGCTGCGACGCCGTCAAGTTCCAGAAGCGCACCCCGGAGATCTGCACCCCGCGCGACCAGTGGGACATCGAGCGCGACACCCCCTGGGGCCGGATGACCTACATCGACTACCGGCACCGGGTCGAGTTCGACGAGGACGACTACGCCGCCATCGACGCGTACTGCCGGAAGCACAACATCCACTGGTTCGCGTCCCCGTGGGACACCGAGGCCGTCGCCTTCCTGGAGAAGTTCGACGTGCCCGCCCACAAGGTGGCCTCCGCCTCCCTCACCGACGACGAGCTGCTGCGCGCCCTGCGCGCCACCGGCAAGACCGTCATCCTGTCCACCGGCATGTCCACGCCCGAGCAGATCCGGCACGCCGTCGAGGTGCTGGGCTCGCAGAACATCCTGCTGTGCCACGCCACCAGCACCTACCCGGCCAAGGCCGACGAGCTGAACCTGCGGGTCATCAACACCCTCCAGAACGAGTACCCGAACGTCCCGATCGGCTACTCCGGCCACGAGACCGGCCTCCAGACCACCCTGGCCGCCGTCGCGCTCGGCGCCGTCTTCGTCGAGCGGCACATCACCCTGGACCGCGCCATGTGGGGCTCGGACCAGGCCGCCTCCGTCGAACCGCAGGGCCTGGCCCGCATGGTGCGCGACATCCGCACCATCGAGGAGTCCCTGGGCGACGGCGTCAAGAAGGTGTACGCCAGCGAGCTGGCGCCGATGAAGAAGCTGCGGCGCGTCAAGGGCGTGGTCGCCGAGGCCGGCGAGCGCGAGCCCGCGACCGTCTGAGCGGCCGCGACACCTCAACCGAAGGGTGACGAAGATGACGACCGACGACACGCTGGCGTTCGCCGAGAGCCCCGTCCAGCTGCTGAACATACTGGAGTGGGCCCACATCCACCCCGGCGCCCGTACGGTCGTCATCCTGCCCCCGCACGACCCCATCTCCCGGGGCCAGCTGCGCCGGATGGCCCAGCTGGCCCGGGACGAGGGGCACCGGGTGCTGTGGCAGGAGGCACGCGGCGGGGCCCTGAAGCCCTCCCGTGCCCTGGCCGCCCTCGCCGGGCCGCTGCGCCGGGCGAGACTGCTGCTCATCGGGGACCCGTTCTCCCGCTATCTGCAACTGCTGCTGTCCATGGCCAGACGCTGCGACGTGGTCGTGGTGGACGACGGCACCGCCACCATGGAGTTCACCGCGCAACTCGCGCGGGGGGAACGGCTGGTGCGCTGGCACCGCGCCGCACCCTCCGGCGCGCGCGCCGCGCTGTTCGCACCGGTCGCCCGGCGGGCGGTGCGGCGGCTGACCCCGGCCACCGGGGTGGGCGTGGAGGTGTTCACCGCGATGCCGGTGGATCCCCCCGAGGGCGTGGCCGTCACCGCCAACACCCTGGCCTGGACCCGGGACCGGTTCGGCCCGCCCCGGGTCGCGGCCGGCGCCGACCTGGTCGGCACCTCCCTGGTGGAGACCGGGGTACTGCACGAGGACCGCTATCTGGCGGCCGTCGCCGGCCTGGCGGAACGGCACGCGGTGGCCCGCTACTACGCGCACCGCAAGGAGAGCGCCGAGAAGCTGCGCCGGGTGGAGCGCGAGGCGGGCCTGGAGATCGTCCGCCCCGACCTGCCGCTGGAACTGGTGGCGCGGCGCGGCCCGGTCGGCGCCAAGATCCTCAGCTTCCCGTCGACCGTGGTGCACACCCTGCCGCTGGTGCTCTCGGACACCGGCACCGAGATCGTGGTGTGCGACCTGTCGCCCGGCTGGTTCACCGACCGGGTCACCGAGCGGGCCAGCGGCTTCCTGTCCGCCGTCACCAGCACCGCGCGCGGTGCCCACGGGCTGAGCTTTCTCCCCGCCCCTCAGGGATGAGGGGCACCCGGACAGCCCGACGCGGGATCAGAAGAAATAAAAAACAGTCATACCCAGTCAGTTGCGACCGTACGCGTTCCCGGCATGTGAAATCTGCGTGAGCGGCGCCGTTCCCGCGGCGAAACAGAGATAGTGTCGGATACGTGAGTCAACAGCTGTCACCGGAGTCCGCCGGTGTGCTGAGCGATGCCCTGCGGCGCGAGCTGGTCGCGTTCCGCCGGGATCTCCACATGCACCCCGAGCTGGGCCACCAGGAGGTCCGTACCACCGCCGTCGTCAAGGAGCGCCTGGAGCGCGCGGGGCTCGCACCCCGCGTCCTCGGCTGCGGCACAGGTCTGGTATGTGACATCCGCCCCGCCGGTGACGCGGGCCGCCTGCCCCTGCTGGCGCTCCGCGCCGACCTGGACGCGCTGCCGATTCCCGACACCAAGACCGTCGCGTACCGCTCCACCGTCCCCGGACGCGCCCACGCCTGCGGCCACGACGTGCACACCACCGTGGTGCTCGGCGCCGGCCTGGTGCTCGCCGGGCTGGCCGCGCGCGGCGCGCTGCCGCAGCCGGTGCGGCTGATCTTCCAGCCCGCCGAGGAGGTGCTGCCCGGCGGCGCCACCGACGCCATCGACGCGGGGGTGCTGGACGGAGTGGGCCGCATCCTCGCGCTGCACTGCGACCCGAAGGTGGACGCCGGCCGCATCGGGCTGAAGACCGGCGCCATCACCTCCGCCTGCGACCGGCTGGAGATCCGGCTCACCGGCGACGGCGGCCACACCGCCCGCCCGCATCTGACCACCGACCTGGTCACCGCCGCCGCCCGCGTGATCACCGACGTCCCGGCGCTGCTGGCCCGCCGCGTCGACACCCGCGCCGGCCTCGCCGTCACCTGGGGCCGGCTCACCACCGGGCACGCCTCCAACGTCATCCCGCAGCGCGCCGAGATCTCCGGCACCATGCGCTGCCTGGAGCTGAGCGCCTGGCGCGCCGCCAAGGACCTGGTCGAGGAGGCGGTCGGCGAGGTCGCGCGGCTGCACCAGGCCAAGTACGAGATCGACTACATCCGCGGCGTGCCCCCGGTGGTCAACGAGGAGGAGACCACCGCCCTGCTGGCCGCGGCCATGACCGAGCGGTTCGGCGCGGGCTCGGTGGAGCCCACCGAGCAGAGCCTGGGCGGCGAGGACTTCTCCTGGTACCTGGAGCAGGTGCCCGGCGCCATGGCCCGGCTCGGGGTGCGCACCCCCGGCGACGGCGAGCGCCCCGGCGCCCCGCCGCGCGACATCCACCAGGGCGACTTCGACGTGGACGAGTCCGCGATCGCGGTCGGGGTGGAACTGCTCACCGCCACCGCGCTCCTGGACGCCGCCGAGCGCCCCTGAGCGCCCCGCCGCACCCCCGGCCGACGGCCCGGCATCCGGGGTTTTCCCAGCCCCGGGTGCCCGCGCCGACACGCCGCGCAATGTTGCGTACCGATTGCGTTCACGACGATCTGATAACGGGACCTTAGCCCGGCTTTACCCCACATCTACGCGCGTTACGATCCCTGCAACAGCGCCGTAAGAGGCGCTTTCAGAACCGAAGGGATCGTCCTCTTGCGCCGCGCCTCCAAGCTCGCAGCCTCGGTCGCCGTCACGGCGGCCCTCGCTCTGACCGCCACCGCGTGCGGTGAGAGCTCCACCTCGTCCAACAACTCCGGTTCCGACGCGAAGGGCGACGCCGGGGTCGGCCTCGCCTTCGACGTCGGCGGCCGGGACGACCACTCCTTCAACGAGTCCGCCGCCCGCGGCCTGGACCGCGCCGAGGAGGAGCTGGGCATCTCCTTCAAGGAGATGACCGCCAAGAACGACGAGACCGAGGCGGACCGCGAGCAGCGGCTGACCTCCCTCGCCGAGAACGGCTACAACCCCATCATCGGTGTCGGCTACCTCTACGGCAGCTCGATCGAGAAGGTCGCCGCCCAGTACCCCGACATCACCTTCGGCGTGGTGGACTCGGTCGTCGAGGGCGACAACGTCTACAGCATGGTCTTCTCCGAGCACGAGGGCTCCTACCTCGCCGGGGTGGCCGCCGCGCTGAAGACCGAGACCGGCCAGGTCGGCTTCATCGGCGGCGTCAACAACCCGCTGATCAACAAGTTCGAGGCCGGGTTCGTCCAGGGCGTCCTCGACACCAACGAGAACGAGGGCACCGACGTCTCCGTGGACGTCCAGTACCTCTACGAGGACAACGACGCCGGCTTCAACGACGTCGCCAAGGCCCGCGAGACCGCCGACGGCATGCTCGGCCGCGGCGCCGACATCATCTACACCGCCGCCGGCCAGTCCGGCCAGGGCTCCATCGAGACCGTCGCCGGTGTCGAGGGTGCCTGGGCGATCGGCGTGGACTCCGACGCGTACGAGCAGCCCGGCCTCGCCGAGTACAAGGACTCCATCCTCACCTCCGTGGTCAAGGGCGTGGACGTGGCCGTCTTCGACCTGATCAAGTCCGTGCAGGACGGCGAGCCGCTGAGCGGCCCGCACTCCTACAACCTGGAGGAGGGCGGCGTCTCGCTGGCCACCTCCGGCGGTTTCATCGACGACATCTCCGAGCAGATCGAGGCGGCCAAGGCCCGTATCGTCTCCGGTGAGGTCACCGTCCAGGAGACCCCCTAAGACAGTGACGGCCGCCCCCGGCGGGGCGGCCGTACGGGGCCGGTGGGGGGACAGGGCGTGTCTTTCGGATCTTCGTGGATCAGGCCGCGGCGTCAGATGCGGTGCATCGCAAGGCGGAGGATCTCGGCTCGTACCGGGTTGTACTCGCGAGATGCGACAACGCAGCGAGGTGCCGTAGCTGGCGTCGCGGCCCCGCGAAGATCCGAAAGACACGCCCGCCCCCCCCGGCCCTCCGCGTCGCTATCACCGTCCCGCGCGAGGAGAGTGCGCCATCCCAGCCTCCAGCAGCTCCCCCGAGCCCAGCGGCACCACCCCGGCCGTTGAGCTGCGCGGGATCACCAAACGCTTCCCCGGTGTCGTGGCCAACCACGACATCGACATCACCGTGCGCAAGGGCACCGTGCACGCCCTCGTCGGCGAGAACGGCGCCGGCAAGTCCACGCTGATGAAGATCCTCTACGGCATGCAGAAGCCGGACGAGGGCACCATCACCCTCGACGGCGAGCAGGTCTCCTTCGCCACCCCCGCCGACGCCATCGCGCGCGGCATCGGCATGGTGCACCAGCACTTCATGCTCGCCGACAACCTCACCGTCGCCGAGAACGTCGTCCTCGGCGCCGAGAAGCTGCACGGCATCGGCGCCCGCGCCCGGGCCCGCATCAAGGAGATATCCGACGCCTACGGCCTCGGGGTCCGCCCCGACCTGCTGGTCGAGGAGATCGGCGTCGCCGACCGGCAGCGGGTGGAGATCCTCAAGGTCCTCTACCGGGGCGCCAGGACCCTCATCCTGGACGAGCCC